>CAZJHS010000001.1:0-102004 GCA_964545895.1 uncultured Chitinophaga sp.
CACTGTTATTGGCGATAATGAAATTACTATTTACCCTAACCCAACTGAGGGCCTTGTTAAAGTAATGCTAACAAATGCACTAAAAATTAGCGACATTAGTATATTAAATATGCAAGGGCAGGTAGTAATGAGTACTAGTAATCAAACTGAAATTGATTTGAGTAATATTCCAAACGGAATATACTTTATTCAAATAAAAGACGAGTACAACAGAAGTTTAATCAAAAAGCTAGCATTACATAAATAAAAACATCAATATGAAAAACCCAATAAAATTGCTCGTAGTATTGCTGTTACTTATAAATGGCACAACAACTTTTGCCAAAAAGGTAAAGTTTTCTGTAAACATGAAAGGCCAAACCATTAGTGCTAATGGCATTCATATTTCTGGTAATTTCCAAACATTAGCGGGCTACCCAGGTGGCGATTGGCAATCTAATACTACACCACTTAGCAGAGAAACTGCTGATACCAATATTTATAGTGTGGTTGTTGATATTCCGGCAAACCGTGCCTATCAGTATAAATTTGTAAATGGCGATTTATTTTACGAAGTAGAATTTGTACCAGAAGAATCTCGTGTGGGTTTCGATTTTATTGATAACCGTTGGGTATATATTGATTCGCTAACAACAGATACCACATTGGTTGGCCCATTTTTATTTGGTGGCAATGCTCCCGAAAATAAAAAACTTATTCGTTTAAAAGTTGATTTACGAAATGTAACTGCCGCTGCAAATGGCATACATGTGGCTGGTAATTTTCAAAACTGGAGTTACAATTCGCACACCATGTATAGCTTCAGTGGAACTACTTATGAGTTTCAAGCGTATGTAGATAGTAATACAACTGTTGAGTATAAATTTGTAAACGGTACACAACTTAGCGAGGCCGAAATTGTGCCATCATCTTGTGCAAATCCTGCCGGAAATCGCCAAGTGGTAGTTACTGCTGATGTTGTTTTAGATTCGATTTGCTATGCTACTTGCGCTATTTGCGAAATAACAAGTGGAGTAACAGAGTACGTAACTAAAAACACGGTTCGTCTTTTTCCTAATCCATCAAACAACAACCCAACCTTACACACAGGCAATGCAGGTAGCTCGGTATTTATATTGGGTATTACCGGAAACCTCATTCAAAGCTATAATCATTTAGTAAGTGAAAGTATTGAACTTGATCAATCGCAATTAAAAACGGGTATGTACTTTATTAAAATAGTTGGCCCCAATGCCCAAGTACAAAAAATAAAATGGTTAGTTGAGTAAATCTGAACGGTGATAAACTACATCTTGATAAAAATATGTGCTAAAAGATTACACGTTAATCTAATGCTGTTAATAGCTATACTTAGTGTAGCTATTAACAGTAATGCGCAATCGTTTTACGATACAAATACAATACAAAAAATAGAAATATACTTTGGCGCAAATAATTGGGACTATAGTTTAGATACTGCAAAAGCTGGTAATGATGATTATGTTTTTGCCGATAGTGTATTTATTAACGGAATTAGGTTTGATAGTGTAGGCGTAAAATACAAGGGCAATAGTTCTTATGATGCAACTTATAGTAAAAACCCGCTTCATATTGAACTTGATGCTTTTAAAGAGCAAGCTTACCAAGGATTTAAAGATATTAAATTAAGCAATGGATTTGGCGACCCATCTGTAGTGCGCGAGGTATTGGCTTACGATATACTCAGAAATTACACCAAAGCGCCCTTATCTAATTTTGCACAGGTTTACATTAATCAAAAATACTACGGTGTTTTTTCAAACAGCGAAAGTATCAATAAACCATTTTGTGCTAAATACTTTGGCTCAAATAACAACACCTTTATTAAGTGTAATCCTATTATAAATGCTGGTCCTAGTAGTAAGTGTAATCTTAAATTTATAAATAACGACAGCACCTCGTATTATAATTTTTACGAAATGAAATCGGAAGGTGGTTGGGCTGATTTAATAAAGCTTTGCGATACCATTACCAATAATAGTGCAGCATTAGATAAAATAGTAAACGTTGACCGTGCTATTTGGATGTTGGTGTTTAATAACACCTTGGTAAATCTCGATAGTTACTCGGGAGCATTTGCTCAAAACTACTACTTGTATAAGGATAATCTGAATAGATTTAATCCCATTTTGTGGGACTTAAATATGTCGTTTGGTTCGTTTCCGTTTGCTGGTAGCCCAAGCAACGGTACCGGAAGTTTAAACCTTAGTGGCATGCAACAATTATCACCAACGTTACATGCATCGCACTCCGATTGGCCTTTAATAACAGCTATCTTAAGCAATCCAATTTACAAACGTAAATACATGGCGCACATGCGCACGTTGGTTAACCAAATGTTTACATCCAATTATTATCAAACCAAAGTAGCTACTTATCAATCTTTATTGGATAGTGCAGTTTTATTAGATAGTAATTCATTTTACAATTACACCGATTTTTTAGGCGGACTAACCACCAACAAAGCAAACGGTAGCTTTACAATTCCGGGCATTAGTAACTTAATGAGCGCACGTGCTGCCTATTTATTATCAACTACCGAGTTTCAGCAAACACCTCCCAACATAAGCATTGTTGCAGCAAGTAATAATTCACCTGCACTTTATGATACCATAAGCATTACCGCTAAAATAACCAATGCTACCTCAGCTGCTTTAAACTACAGAAGTAGCGAACAAGCATTATTTACTACAATAAATTTGTATGATGATGGTGCGCATGGCGATGGTTTAGCCAATGATAGTATTTATGGCAACAACATAACGGTTACAAGTGTACAAACGCAATACTACTTATATGCAGAAAATAGCAATGCAGGCATGTTTGCACCTGAGCGTGCAGAGCATGAATTTTATACTTTAAACATACCAATAAGCACCATAAATAAAGGCGAGATAATAATAAACGAAGTACTTGCCAATAATAAAAAAAGTGATTTAGATGAAACAGGTAATTATGAAGATTGGATTGAACTTTACAATACAACCGACAGAGATATTAATTTATTTGGCCATTATTTAAGTGATGATTTTAATACTCCGCAACAGTTTACGTTTCCTTACGGAACAGTAATAAAAGCTCATCAGTATTTAATGGTTTGGGCTGATGAAAAAAGAAACACCGCTAAATACTTACATGCTAATTTTAAACTAGCTACCGAAGGAGAACAAGTTGTACTTACCAGTGCAAAAGGCATTACAATTGATAGCGTAATTTTTGCTACTCAACAAGAGGATGTTTCTTGGGGAAGATGCCCAAGTACTACTGGTGCATTTACGTTTATTGATGTGCCTACTTTTGAAGATGCCAATATATTTTGCACCGTAGGTTTAAGTGATTTATCATTAAACGCTACATATAAAATATACCCCAACCCTACTCGTAATTATTTATCTATTTTTACATCAAATAGGCAAGCAACTTGGGTAAGTATTTCTAATTTAATTGGCGAAAAAATAATAGATCAACCATTAAATCAAAACAAAACAATACTTGATGTAAGTGCACTTACACCTGGCTTGTATGTATTAAGCATAAAGGACAATAACTTAAACTTGCTTAAAACAATTAAACTAATTATACATAACTAAACACATCATGAATAAAGTTTTAACCAAAATGAGTTATGCGCTTTTATTGGCATGCACATTGATTTTTGCCAGTTGCGAAAAACCAGAAGGTGAAGGGGGCGAAGCCACCATTAAAGGTAAAGTGTGGGTTGAAAATTGGAACAATACCTTTACCGTAAAACTATCAGAATATGCAGGTGCCGATGCCGAGGTATATATCATATATGGTTCGCAAACTGGTGTGGGCGACAGAATACGTGCTAATTACAATGGCGAGTATGAGTTTAAATACTTAAGAGAAGGAAACTACAAAGTTTACGTATACTCTAAAGATACTACTTTGCAATCGCCATCTGGGCAAGTAGCCATGATTAAAGAAGTAAAAATTACTTCTAAAAATCAAACCGTTGATGTACCTCAAATTACTATTTACGAATAACTATTACACATGAAAAAATTAGGACTCCTTATGCTGTTATTATCGTTTACTGTGTTGGGTTTTGCCCAAGGCAAAAAAATGGTAAAGAAGCTTAAAATTAAATCGGTGGTTGAAACCGAAACAGAAAAAGGCAAAACTATTACCGATAATAAATCTGTTTTTAATGCTGCTGGCTTGGTGGTTGAAAAAATTAACTACAATAAAGAAGGCGTAATAAAATCAATTCATCGATACAAATACAATAAAGACAATGACGAAATTGAAGAAGCTATTTACGATGCTGCCAATCAGCTAAAAGAAAAAAAAGTACAGCTATATAACGCCCTTGGCGAAAAAATAGAAGAAATTACCTACGATGGGAATTTAGCCATTATTAAACGTAGTGTATACACATACAATGCTGCTGGATTAAAAACAGAGCGTAAAACGTATGATGGAAAAGGCAATTTAATCAGTGTTAAAAAATTTACGTACGAGTTTTAAAATGACAAATCAGGTAGTACATTTATTAAGCAACTTCTCTCCTATTTCGTTAACCGAAATGGATAGTGTCAAACTCATGAATCGTACCGACCGAAAATTCTCATTTCATTTATCAAAACTACCTGAGTTATTAGAGCTTATTAAACCTTTTTATAGGGTGCTTGAAATTGAAAATAACAGGGTAAGTAAATACAAATCGTTATACTTTGATACGCCTAATTATAACCTTTATCTCGATCATCATAATGGACGATTAAACAGGTATAAAATACGACATCGAACTTATGTTGAAAGTAACTTAGGATTTTTAGAAGTGAAATTTAAAAACAACAAAGGACGAACAAATAAAACCCGCATCAAGCAACAACAACACGATGATTTAACACCTACTCCAACACAAAATTTTTTAAACAATCATCAACCATTAAATCAATTAAATTTAGTACCAGTTATTTGGGTAAACTATAGCCGTATTACACTAGTAAACCTGCAACATGGCGAGCGCTTAACCATCGACATAGGTCTTGAATTTATTACCACACAAAATCAAGCCAAGTATCAAAATTTAGTAATTGCCGAGTTAAAACAAGATGGCAAAAAACAATCTCCGTTTTTCGATGCGGTAAAAAAGCTTCACTTACGCAAAGGCTCAATCAGTAAATATTGCATGGGTATAGCTTTAACCTGCAAAAACGTAAAATCAAACAATTTTAAACCAGCCATTCATTACCTAAATCATATCAATAACCAACATGTTACTACAAATAATTAACGAATTACCTGCTGCCGAAAACCTTTCAACAGGGGCTGATGCGCTGCAAAAACTAATTACCAAATTTGGATTTAGGTTACTTATTGATTTTGTGAGTGTTTTTATACTTATTAGGTTGGTGTATTACCCAGTTTATAAAAAAACTGAGCTATTCTTTACCTTCTTTATTTTTAATGTGGTGATATTCTTAATTTGCTTTTTACTAAACAAAGTAGATTTAAGCATGGGCGCTGCCTTTGGTTTATTTGCTGTATTTAGCATGCTTAGGTACCGTACAGAGGATATTAGTTTAAAAGACATGACTTACCTGTTTTTGGTAATTGCTATGGGTTTGGTTGCAGCAGTTTCAAAAATTAAAGATGCCAGCGATTATTATGAGTACCTATTTTTAATTTTAGTTAATGCCGTACTTATTTTACTTACCTTTTTAATGGAGAGTAAATTGTTTATGAGATCAGAAACTATTAAAACAATTTACTACGAAAATATTGAGTTGGTTAAGGCAGGTAAAGAGCAAGAGTTATTGCAGGATATTAGAAACAGAACAGGATTAAACGTACACCGAGTGTATGTACAGCGCATTGATTTTTTAAAAGATGCTGCTTCCATTAAAATTTATTACTACGAATAGTTAATCCATGAAAAATATTCTTTTCATCCTTATTTTATTTAGCTCCTCGCTAAACGCTATTGCCCAGCAATACGTGGATGATGCTGCCATTTGGGTAAACATTTATGTAGAAAAAAAACTCAACAAACATGTTGATTTGCACTTAAATCAACAAAATAGATTTAACGATAATGTTACTGAGCATGGTAACTCTTATGCCGATTTGGGGTTAACCTATAATTTCAATAAACACATTTCGCTTATGGCCGATTATGTGTTTATTGAACGCAGAAAACTTGACAACACATACAGCACACGCCACCAATTTTACGCTGCATTTACCGCAAAAAAAGAGTGGGGTAAATGGAAATTTATTTACCGTAATATGCTTCAATCGCAAGTAAAAAATGTTTATTCTAGTTATGATGGCGCAGTGCCTGTTTGGTTCAACAGAAATAAACTCACCATAAAATATCAGCTTAATAAACATTTTACTTTTTATACCGCCCAAGAACTGTATTTACCACTTTACCAAGCTCAAAACAAAGGATTAAATCGTTCTCGTACTTTTGGTGGTTTATTTTATAAACTTACTAAACACACCGAGTTAGAAGGCTATTTTCTATATCAACACGAGTTAAATGCATTTGGCCCAACCAACCGAGTTTTTGTTTACGGCATAGGTATCGAACATAAATTTTAAGCTGTTTGCAATAGCATCTTTTTAATTATTGTATCTTAGCGGTATGTTAGTTTCACTTCATCCGCAAAACCCTAATCCACGCGATTTAAAAAAGGTATTAGAATTACTTCAAAAAGATGGCGTTATCATTATACCAACGGATACCATATATGCCATGGCATGCAAACTTGATAGTAAAAAAGCTATTGAACGCATGGCGCGTATTTCGGGTAAAAAAACAGAAAAGATAAACTTCTCATTAATTTGCTCCGATTTATCCAATATTGCTGATTATACGGCCAATATTGATCGAGCTGTTTTTCGTTTACTTAAAAACAATTTACCTGGCCCTTTTACCTTTATTTTAAAAGCCAATACAAGTGTTACCAAATACTTTAGTGGCACTAAAAAAACCATTGGTATACGTGTGCCAGATAATGCTATTGCACAAACTATTATTAAAGAACTTGGCATTCCACTTGTTGTTACCACTATCCATCACGAGGATGAAATATTAGAATACATGACCGACCCAGATGAAATAGAAACTAAATTTGGCCACACGGTAGATTGTGTAATTGATGGTGGTGCTGGTGGCAATATTCCATCAACCATTATTGATTGCAGCGATGATGATATTACAATTGTTAGACAAGGTAAAGGTGTAATTAACGAGTAAAAATGGTTATGATTAAAAGGTATGTTGCCATTGTGTGCAACCCCAAGTCAGGTAAAGGTAAACCACTAAAAGTACTTGCTCAATTCGAAAATTTCTTAAGCCAACACGGTTTTTTATATCAAACTTACATACACAACATGCCCAAACACCTTAACGGCTTTACCGATTTGGTAATTTTAGGGGGTGATGGAACTGTAAACTATGTAATCAATCACTTTAAAGATATAACCATTCCTATCGGAATAATTGCGTGTGGAACTGGTAATGACATGGCCAAAAGCATGCATGCCAAACGGAATTTACAACAGCAATTTGAGGCCGTAATTTTTGGCAAAGAACAACAAGTTGACGCAGGAATTTGCAACGACAAATTGTTTTTAAATGGTGTAGGTATTGGGTTTGATGGTTGGGTGGTAAAACGACTGTTAGCTAAGCGCATTTTTAATGGCAAAGCAGCATATTATAGCACAGTACTAACGTTATTGGCTTTTTACAAAGAAAGTAGCGTAACCATTTGTGTTGATGATATTACATTTAATGCCAATTTATTTATGCTTAGCGCAGCAAATTTTCAAACTTATGGTGGCGGATTTAGAGTGGCACCACATGCCATTACCGATGATGGATTATTGGATATAATAACCATTAGTAAACTTCCTTTTTGGAAACGATTAAAGTATTTACCTGTGATAGAAAAAGGGCATCATTTAAACGCCAAATTACCCTTTGTGCAATTTCATCACAGTAAAAAATTAACGCTAACAGCAACCAAAACATTACATGCACATTTAGATGGTGAACACATGGAATCCCATGAGTTTAGCATACAAATTCTGCCTCATAAATATACGTTCCGCTTCTAATGCCCGAACTTACCGATATTAATTTATACTTATTTCTAGTATTGGCACTTGTAGCCGAAGTGTTAGGTACACTCGGTGGATTTGGTTCATCACTGCTCTTTGTACCCATTGCCAGCTACTTTTTTAGCTTTCAAACAGCGTTAGGCATTACTGCACTTTTTCATGTGCTAAGTAACCTTACTAAAATTGTACTTTTTAAAAAAGGGATTGATAAATTCATACTCATTTGGGTAGGTATACCCGCGGTAATTTTTGTAAGTATTGGAGCCTGGCTCAGTCAGTTTTTAACCACAAGCTGGCTCGAATTAGCTTTGGGTATTTTTTTAGTACTAACCAGTATTGCATTTTTTATGATGCGCAATAACGTACTAAAACCCACACGCAACTATGCCATTTTAGGAGGAACCGTATCTGGATTTATTGCAGGTGCCATTGGTACCGGAGGAGCCATCAGAGGCTTAACGTTAACTGCATTTCAAATAAGCACACCCGTTTTTATTGCCACATCAGCCTTTATTGATTTAGCTATTGATAGCAGCAGAAGTATTGTTTATTTTTTTAATGGATACATTAAATCCGATATACTTTACCTCATGCCGCCCCTATTGCTGGTAAGTGTATTGGGCACTTACATAGGCAAGCGCTTGTTAAGCAAATTCTCCGATAAGCAGTTTAAACAAATGGTTTTACTACTCGTTTTCCTTACAGGAGTATCCATGCTTTATAAAGCACTTTGGGCAGCATAATCTTAATCATTAACTTTACACCGTTATGAATCCAATTCTTGTAGAAGTATACCGAAATCAGGTATTAGAAAGCTTTCACCGTGGCGTGATTTGCATAGTGAATCAAAAAAACGAAGTAGTTTTTAGCGTGGGTGATGTACACCAAATTTGTTACCCGCGCAGTGCCATGAAACTGCTTCAAGTTATTCCGCTACTTGTTCATGGTGGAATAGAACGGTACAATTTTACTTTAGAAGAAATTGCGGTGATGTGCGGATCTCACAATGCAGAAGCCGATCACCTACGTGTAGTAAATAGTATTTTGCAAAAAGTAGGATTAACTCCTGCCGATTTAAATTGTGGCCCACAATACCCAAGCAGTAAAAAAGATGCTAATGCTTTAATTAAAGCAGATTTAAAACCACAACACATACACAACAATTGCAGTGGTAAACATGCAGGTATGCTTGCCACTTGTGTGCTGATGAATTGGCCCATTGCAGATTACATCAACCCAAACCACCCGTTGCAACAAGCTATTAAAGAGGTTTGCGCAATATTATACGAGTACCCTACCCAAAATATGGTTACAGCCTTAGATGGATGTAGTGCACCTATATTTAGCGTACCGGTAATTAACCAAGCCATTGCATATAAAAACTTAGTAAGCCATAAACACTTACCTTTACACATACAGCAAGCCTGCAAAATTATTGTTGATGCCGTAAGTAAATTCCCTTTTATGGTAGCCGGCAGTAAAAGATACTGCACAGATATGATGCAAATTACTGCTCCACAAATTATTGGAAAAACAGGTGCCGAAGGTGTTTTTTGCATGACCTTTACCGAACAAAAACTTGGTGTTTGTATAAAAGTGGATGATGGAAAAATGTTACCACAATATAATGTGGCGCAAGCCATAGTGCAGGCTTCTACCCTTTTTACTGATGATGAATTGGCTCCGCTAAACCATCACTTAAAGGCAGATATAACTAACTTTAACAAACTTATTACAGGCGCTATTTCGGTAAACCAAGAGATACTTAATGCACTTTCATCGTCCAATTTTGCTAGCGCATAACTTTAAGTTATGTAAATAATTAGCCACAAATACGTGCTGATGTACATAGTATTTAAACTTAATTACCTTTGCATGCACAATTAAATTAATGAGCATGACAGACACCTCAACATTTTTAGACGTATACAGCGAAGCAACACCAAACCCAGAAACTTTAAAGTTTGTGTTTAATCGCATGATATTACCCGACCAAACTGCTGATTTTCCAACAGCAGCCAACACACAAAATTCGCCTTTAGCAAAAAATCTATTCGAGTTTAGTTTTGTAAATGGCGTATTTATTATGAATAATTTTGTAACCATTACTCGTACACCAGGTACCGAGTGGGAAGAGATTGTTCCTATTATGAAAGAGTTTTTAAAATCATACGTAGCAGCAGGCGAACCAATTGTACTAGATACAACTCCTGAAACAGTAAAAGATTTTGGAAGCGACAACCTAATTGTGGCTCAAATAAAAGAGATTTTAGATACCTATATTAAACCGGCAGTAGAAGTTGATGGAGGTTTAATTTCGTTCCGTGATTATGAAAACGGGATTGTTACTGTTGAACTTCGTGGTTCATGTAGTGGTTGTCCTTCGTCTACGGTTACTTTAAAACGTGGTATTGAAGGTATGCTTACCCGTATGGTACCAGAGGTAAAAGAAGTTGTTGCTCACGCATTATAACAACTCATTTATTCTTAAAATACCGCATAAAAAAATCCCCGCTCCGAATACTCGGAGCGGGGATTTTTAGTTTATAGCCATTGCTAATTATTTAGCAATTACTAAACGCTTAGTAGCAACTTCGTTTTCACCTTTAATGTTAACGAAGTAGATACCGTTGTTTAAGTTAGTAGCATCAAAGAATACTGAATGCTCACCTTTAGCGTAGCTACCAGTGTTTACATCCATTACTTTTTTACCAGTTACGTCAACAATAGTAATTTCTACTTGGCTTGTAGCATTAGTAGTAAAGTTTACTGCTGTTAAACCGCTAGTTGGGTTAGGGTAAATAGATGCAGGCATTGTTTGAGTTGCTGCATTTTCTTCTACACCTACGTTCCAAGCTAATGGAACTTCAACTACGTTTAATACTTCGTGTTTTTTAGTATCTGCGTTGTAGTATGAAACGAAACCAACAATATGCATATCATAATGTTTGTTCATTACCTCACCAGAAATAGTATTACGTAACTCTTCGTTTACTTGTCCATCAGCAACATCGTAAGTAGCAGTTGCTACCGCAGGAATAGTATATGAGTATGATTGTGAGTAAACGCCATCACCAGCAGGTGTTGTAGGAATTACTGATGCAGTACCCCAAGCAGAAGAAGGTATACTACGTACGGTATGTTGGTGTTTGTAACCTACAATGTATGATGGCAAAGTAGGTAATACAGGTGAGCTTGTAGCAGCACCTTCTGCAAAGTAGTTACGTTGGTTCCAAGTCATGCTCGTAGCACTAATTTTAGGACCACGTACATTGTTTTCCATAATATACGCATTTAAACGTAAATCACCTGGTAAAGCAAAATCAACAAAGTTAGCTTGTACTTTAAAAGTAACAGTACGTGTTGCTGCATTGTAAACTCTTTCAGTAATGCTCACGTTAACTGGAGTAGCTGCATTTAAGCGCTCAGTAACTTTTTCTGCCCATAAACCACGGTTTAAGCCAGTAGTAGTTTGGTCACCAAAAGTAACACGGTCAACTACACCATAAGGATAGCCTGTTGCAAATGCAGTATTAATTGTATTACTGTTTGTATTGGTCATACCATCGCTGTTATGATGAACAACACCTACCACTTTACCTACATTAGCTGCTTCTTCTAATAATAATCCTAATCTGTAATGTCCATCTGGGCAATATCCGCACCATGCACCTGAACCTTCTTCAACCAATACACGTTTAGTACCAGTGGTACCTTTGTTAATAAAAATTGTAGTAGCTAAAGTATCACTGGTTACTGAACCACCATTGATACCAGTTACCCAAATTTTAACATTTTTAGTTGTACCAGCATCAGCCAATAAACCAACATAGTTTGTAGTTGAAGTTAAGGTACCTAAACCTCCGCTAGCAGACATAGCAGTAGTAAATGGAGTACTTACTGTTGCGCCATTATTTACACTGTAGTTAATAGTACCACTAGTAATAGCTGATGAACCAAAGTTAGCAGCTTGTACAGAAATAGCTACACCTGAAGTGTTATTAGCGCTTGCAATATCAGCTGTTAAATCAGTTTTTAATTTCATTGCAACTGCTGCTTGAGTACCAGGGTAAAATGAATACACGTCACTAGCTGTTGCATCGTATGAACCATTTGCACCACCAAAGTTTTGATTAGGGCTACTTAAAATTTGATATCCTACTGTTCCATCAGCGTTTTGTACACCAATAGTTGCAGCAAAACCACCAAAACCGTAGTTTTCTACAATATCAAAATGGTTATCTGCTTCGTATAAACGAATAGCGAAATAAGTAACGTTAGTTGATGAAGTACCATCGTTAGTTTGTACTAAACGCCATTGTATAACTTGTACTCGATTAGGTGCAGTGCCTAAAGTCCACATTCTTACATCTGAAGGGAAAGTATTATTACCTGAAGTAATAGTTTGTAAGCGTAAGTTATCCCAAAAAGGGAAAATAGCTAGTTTAGGAGCTGTAGCTGAAGGCAAAGCAACGTTTGCACTTACATCAGTTGTCTGAGATAAATCAAAAGTTAAGTAACCACTTGTACTTACTTTAAATTGGTTGTAAGGAATACCGTACAAATTAAAAGCAAATGGTAAATTTTGAGTACCAGATAGCACACCAGCTTGAGCCGTTGCAGTTCCTGTAATAATAGAAACTACACCTGCTGTTTCATTCATAGTGTAAGGAGCAACTGTTCCTTTACTTGCAATGTGGTAGTACCCTTGAGCCATGGCACCAGCACTAACTAATGCTGAAGCGGCTAACGAAAGTAAAACTTTTTTCATGTTGTTATTTAAAAATTGGTTGTTGTGTTAATTTAATAAGTATGCATATTTAAATATTATTTTTCCAAAATCCAACCCTTCTGTGTAAAGTTCGTAAAATTTACTTTACCTTTTACTTAATTGGTGCTAAAACTTGTAAATACAAGTATCAACCACTACTTTCGTTACTACAATATATTATAGTAAGTTACATGAAAAAAATATTTTACCTTTTTGCATTAGTTGCATTCTTAATCACAGGCATTAATGCCCAAAATATTACTATTAATCCACGAGTTAGAAATGTGGAAGGACCAAACAGTGGTTCTAAATATGCTCAAGCTATTGTAACCAACGATTCTAGCGCATCCGTTAATGATACCATGTTTTCATGGACGATAGTTGATTACAGTATTCCAGCTTCATGGGAGTTTTCTTTTTGCGATAATTTTGATTGCTATTATAATATAGGTTTAAATAGTATGCGTACTTTTATTTTACACCCAGGAGAATCTGGACCTTTAAAAGGCGATTTTATTTTTAATGGCAATGGCGGTAATGGTCAAGTTAAAGTGGTTGTAAAATCATTAACCAATGCTAACTTAATAGATACATTTACCATGGTAGCTAAAGGCTGGGCAACTGGATTAAATAACATTAACAAAAAAGCAGAGGTTAGTTTTTATCCAAATCCAGCAAAAGATATGGTTACTATTAAATACAACACCAACAAAAATATTGATGTTACTATTTATAACGTATTAGGCACAAAAGTAAAAACCTTTGTAATGAGTAATGGCGAAGCAGCTATTAACATAAGCGAATTACAAAAAGGCATGTACTTTATTAGTTTTAACGATAATGGTACTTTAGTTTCAAAATCATTTACTAAAGCCGACTAAATAAATACACCGTATTACTAAAAAGCCCCGTAGCGATAACTCGTTACGGGGCTTTTATTTTATGATACACTTTTTGTGTAATTTGGTTTTGCAGCGCATTTCACACCTTATGCAAATTATTAATAATTAGAAGAACTAGCTTATGGCTCAATTAAAAACAAAAAAGGTTGCCCAGTTAAGGACAACCTTTTGATGAGGTATCGAGCGGATTCGAACCGCTGTAGCAGCTTTTGCAGAGCTGAGCCTAGCCTCTCGGCCACGATACCTTTTGGAGAGAGCGTGCAAATATACACATAATAATGAGTACACAAATTTTTAAAAGAGAAATTTAAGTTTTAACTCATTACTTTTTGATGATAAAGCAATTAATTTGCACTAAACAAACTACCATTAATTAAATGAAAAAAGTAATTTATGTGGCATTGGCAACTTTCACTATTGCATGCTCGTCAAACACCAACACAAACTCAACAACTGCTAACGATAGCACAGCTACCGAGCAAACAGCTACAAAAGCAGAATTCTTTGGCGATTCGATTACCTTAGATAGTGCCATTACTTTAGATGAGTTAAAGGTACTTATGGCCGATAAAAAAGAGTTAGCCGTGAAGGTTACTGCTCCTATTAATGCGGTTTGCAAGAAAAAAGGCTGCTGGATGGAATTAATTGCTGGCGATAGCAGCACCATGCGCGTAACCTTTAAAGATTATGGCTTCTTTGTTCCTAAAGATGCTAGTGGCAAAACTGCTACCGTAATGGGTATTGCTAAAGTAGAGGAAACATCTATTGCCGATTTACAAGAGTATGCTAAAGATGATGGAAAAAGCAAAACCGACATTGAAGCGATTAAAGAACCTAAACGTGAGTTAGTGTTTGAAGCTAGCGGTGTTGTTTTGCAATAATACCTTTATACCACATGCAATTTAAAACCTTAATTACCCTTAGCGCAATTTGCTGCTTGGTATTAGCTATTGCTTGTACCAACCAAACTGCAACAAATAATAACGGAGCCAAGGATTCATCAGGCATTGATATTCCTAAGACTGAGGTAAGAGGACTTGATACGGCTGAATCGTGTGCTAAACCTACTAAGTATCCTAATCAAGATAAGCCAATGGCTTTAATGATGCGCCAAATGGCCGATAATGCACAAAAAATGAAGGATTTGGTTTTAGCCAATAAACAAATAACCGAAAAAGATTTTCCGTTTATTCGTTTTCATTTGGTTGAACCAACAGACCCTGACGTGTTACAACCTCAATTTTTTGAAAACGCTAGACTTTTACAACAAAGTCATCAGGCAATGGTTAAAGCGCCTTTGGCCAAACAAAAAGAAATGTACACTGCATACATCAATCAATGCATAAATTGTCATCAAATTTATTGCAGTGGTCCGCTTAAGCGTATACGAAAGCTAACACTTGATTTTAAAGAATAAAAAAATCCCGCTAAACATTGTTTAGCGGGATTTTTATTTTGGTGTATTTGCGTTTTAATTAACGATACATTACTTCTTTTACAGCCTTTACAATTTTCTCAACGCTAGGTAAAAATGCTTGTACAAATGTAGGAGCGTAACCTAACGGGGTATCTTCCGTATTAACACGTCTTATTGGTGCATCTAAGTAATCAAAAGCTTGTTTTTGTACCATATAGGTAATTTCGCTACTGATACTTGCTAGTGGCCACGCCTCTTCAACAATTACTAATCTGTTTGTTTTCTTTACAGACTCGATAACTGTATCGTAATCAATTGGACGAACAGTACGCAAATCAATAACCTCAACGCTAACACCATCTTTAGCTAACTCTTCTGCTGCTTGAAAAACAACTTTTAAAATTTTACCAAAACTTACAATGGTTACATCGGTTCCTTCACGTTTAATATCGGCTTTACCAATTGGCAAATAGTATTCTTCCTCTGGCACTTCACCTTTATCGCCATACATTTGCTCACTTTCCATAAAAATAACTGGATCGTTATCTAAAATGGCCGATTTTAATAAACCTTTTGCATCATATGGGTTAGAAGGAACAACCACTTTTAAACCTGGGCAGTTTGCATACCAATTTTCGAATGCTTGAGAGTGCTGCGCACCTAATTGACCAGCAGAACCTGTTGGACCACGAAACACCATTGGAATATTAAATTGGCCTCCGCTCATTTGGTACATTTTAGCTGCCGCATTTATCACCTGATCAATAGCTACTAAGCTAAAGTTAAAGGTCATAAACTCAATAACAGGGCGTAAACCATTCATAGCTGCACCAACACCAATACCCGCAAAGCCTAATTCGGCAATTGGGGTATCAATAATACGTTTAGCACCAAACTCATCAAGCATACCTTGACTAACTTTGTAAGCACCATTGTACTCGGCAACCTCTTCGCCCATTAAAAAAATATTTGGGTCTTTACGCATCTCTTCGCTCATGGCTTCGCGCAAAGCCTCTCTAAATTGAATAACTCTCATTATTAAAAATTTGTTGCAAAAATAATAGGATTAAGGAGCTTTCAAAGGATATAAATAGTGCCCAAAAAATTTAATTAAAGCTTAAAGGTAAGTTTAACCTCAGCTAAATTATTTTTTATGGCTATTGTCAACCCAATATCTAAAAGTTTACACAAAGTATTAACCGTCCATAAACCGGGATTTCCTGGCATGGTGTCTACATCAACCTCGTTGGTTTGGTAATTACCAATGAAGGTTAGCGTTTCATCAGATGGTGTTTCTGTATAAACATTATTAAATAACACCTCTAATGTATTCCCTACTTTATCAACCTTAATATTTACCTCTTCGCCAACTGGCGTGTAATCAACAATGTTAAGTAAAATATTTTTTACCACATTTTGAACCATTACCTTATCTGTTTGAACCATGGCATTAGAGTTAAACTCTTCCATTAAATCCAAATGTTGTTTCTGAAACTCGGAGGTGAAATAATTAAGTTCTTCGCGAATTAAATCTGTTACATCTAAATTTTGAACAACTGGAGTTAAATTACCCGTATAAAACTTTAGCCACCAAGCCAAGTTTTCATTTCTTAATAAGGCCTTTTTAGATAGTTGATGAACAATTTTGATATAGTTTAACTTATCCTCATCGCTCAAACTTGTAAAGTGATTGTTGAGCAAATCAGTAAACCCAATAATGCCGTTAAAAGGATTACGTACATGGTGAGTTAACCTTGATAAAAGAGGTTTAGTAATTTGGGGTAATTGCTGCTTTTCCATTACAAGGTAGAGGTAAGTTTAAACTTATTTTTGATAACCGAAAAGTAGTTTCTGCTTACTTCAAATGGCTGATCAACCCCTTTTAAATAAAGTATACCTGTATCATAAGTACCACGCTCAATTTTTAGCACATTATGTAAATTTACAATGGTTGAGCGATGCACACGGAAAAAATCGTCAGATGGCAACTTATCTTCCCATAATTTAATTAGCCCGTATGTGGTAAATGATGAACCATCATTTAAACCAACATGCGTGTAATTACCTTTAGCTTCAATGTAGTTAATATCTCTAATTTTAATGAATTTCATTTCGTTATCAATGTTCATTAAAACCATGTTATCAATACCAAATTTATTGGTATTACGTTGGCTGGCAAGTTCAATACTCTCTATTGATTGCTCTTCTTCAGATTCGAAAATATTTAAGCGACTTAATGCCTTTTTAAGCCTATCAAAACTAATTGGCTTAACAATGTAATCAATGGTATTAAACTCAAATGCTTTTACAGCAAAATCAGGAAATGCTGTTATAAACAACACTTTTGTTTTGGGATCAACGTGTTTAATTAAATCTAAAGAATTAGCCCCTTTAAGGTCAATATCCATAAATATTAAATCTACCTTCGATTCACTTTTAATAAGATTCTCGGCATCTTTAATATTTGAGGCAACACCAAGCATATTGATGTAGGGAAAATCTTTTAAAAACTCCTTAAGTAAGGTTATTGAAGCTGCATCATCTTCAATAATTAATGCGTTAACAGTTGTTACCATTTGTTCGATTTTTACAGTCCGTGAATAAAGCAATATTTTCTCATCATTCAAAATAAGAGATTATATTTTTATACGATAAAACATGCATTTATGCCTTAAAAGTTCTTTTTATCAACTATTTTTGCCATTTTACAGGCAAATATGATGAACTTGTTTACCGCTCAAAACTGGAAAGATTATGAGCTTATTGATTGTGGAGATTTAGAAAAACTGGAGCGTTTTGGGCAAACAGTTTTGCGCAGACCAGAGCCGCAGGCTTTATGGAAAAAACAGTATAGTGAGCAAGAGTGGAATAAACTTGCCGATATTAAATTTATACAAAAAGGTAGCCATGCTGGCGAGTGGAAAAAACAAAAACCACTAGCTGATAAATGGCTTATAAACTATGCGCACCAAGGATTAAACATTAAATTTAATCTATCACTTACTTCGTTTAAGCATGTAGGTATTTTTCCTGAACAAGCTTTAAACTGGGACTTTATTTACAACAATGTAAAAGCATTAAATGTAGCACAACCCAAGGTGTTAAATTTGTTTGCTTATACAGGTGGCGCATCATTAGCAGCAAAAGCAGCAGGTGCAGATATTACCCATGTTGATAGTGTAAAGCAAGTAATTAACTGGAGTAGAGAAAACATGGAATCATCGGGACTACAAGATATACGTTGGGTAGTTGAAGATGCATTAAAGTTTGTGAAGCGAGAGGTAAAACGAGGTAAAAAATACCACGGTATTATTTTAGATCCTCCGGCCTATGGCATTGGTGCTAATGGCGAACGTTGGAAGCTAGAAGACTCGATAAATGAGATACTAAATGATATTGCTGAATTATTAGAGCCAGAGCATTTTTTAATTTTAAATGTATACTCATTAGGCTTGAGCCCGCTTATTTTAGAAAATTTAATTAATACCAATTTTAAAGAGGTAAAAAATCTTGAATTGGGAGAAGTATACCTTAATGCACGAAGCGGTATTAAATTACCACTTGGCATTTTGGCCCGATTTAATAACATTAAAAAATAACACATAAAAAAAGAGCTCCGATTATTTCGGAGCTCTTTTTTTATATTACATTTTGTATTTCTTTTTAATTTGAAAGAAGTAGTTTCTACTAATTTCAAAGGGCTTTTCTACACCCTTTAAGTATAGTCTTCCGGTATCGTTTGCCCATTTCTCAATTCGCGTTACATTGTGCAAATTAACAATGGTTGAACGGTGGATTTGAATAAACATATCTTCTGGCAACTTAGCGTCCCAATTTTTAATTGAGTTGTAGGTTACACTTAACTTACCATCTGCTAAATTTACCTTGGTGTAATTTCCGTATGCTTCAATGTAATTAATATCGGTAATACGCACGAAGCTCATCTTATTATCAAAACTTAATAAAATAATATGATCGGCAGAGAAACGGGCATTACTATCGTCTTCATAATCGGTATCTTCCCATTGGTTGGTAACTTTCTCAATGGCTTTGGTAAGCCTATCTAAACTTATTGGTTTTAATAAATAATCTACCGCATTAAGTTCAAAAGCCTTTATAGCAAAATCTGTATGAGAGGTAATAAATATGACCATTGGCTGATATCCAATCGTCTTCAGCAAATCAATAGAGGTAAGTCCATTTAGATCAATATCAAGCAATAATAATTCTGGTCGCTCTTCGCTAATAATATTGCGGGCTTCTTCAAAATCAGAAGCTTCGCCAACTATTTTTATCTTATCGAAAGAGCCTAACAGTTTTCTCAAAACAACACGCATGCTTTCTACATCATCAACAATAACTGTTTTAATTATATCTTTCATTGTTTACACTAGTTAATTTACTTTTTATAATTGATTGAAGCGCAATATATAATTATTTCAAATAATTGCACAGCGGCTAAGTTATTGGCATTTTATTTATGTTAATGTACGAACAATTGATGTTAACACAATAATTAAACATGCAGTAAGTTGTACAATACTTTTAAGGCAAAAAAATAGCTCGATTAAAATCGAGCTATTTTACCATATACAAATTTAAATTTACGTACTAAGCCTTTTACTATTGGGGTTTAGCAACAATTTCTGCTCATGCAAATATTTTAACTAAGCTCTTTTTTAACCACTATTTAATTCAAAAAATTACGCTTCGGTTTCTGCCGAATCGTCTGTTTCATTGCGTTCTGGTCGCATTTGCGGAAAGAATAGTACATCTTGTATTGAAGGATTATTAGTCATAATCATTACTAACCTATCAATACCAATACCTATACCGGCTGTTGGTGGCATTCCGTACTCTAATGCACGTAAAAAATCATGGTCAATAAACATGGCTTCATCATCACCACGCTCCATTAAAGCAACTTGTTCTTCAAAACGTGCACGTTGATCTATAGGGTCGTTTAGTTCTGAGTAGGCATTAGCCAACTCTTTTCCGTTAACCATTAACTCAAAACGCTCAACCAAACCAGCTTTACTACGATGTTTTTTGGTAAGCGGACTCATTTCTACCGGATAATCGGTAATAAAGGTTGGTTGTATGTAGTTACCTTCACACTTAGCACCAAAAATTTCGTCAATTAATTTACCCTTTCCAATGTTTGGATCAACCTCAATATGTAATTGCTTGCACACATCGCGCAATGCAGGTTCATCCATTTGGCTAATATCAATTCCTGTAAAATCTTTAATAGAATCAAACATGGTAACACGCTTAAACGGACGTTTAAAATCTATTACCTTATCTCCTACTTTAACTTCTGTAGTACCATGTAAATCAATGGCAATTTTCTCCATCAATTCCTCGGTTAAGTCCATCATCCAATTGTAATCTTTGTATGCTACGTATAGCTCCATTACCGTAAATTCTGGATTATGGGTTCTGTCCATACCCTCGTTGCGGAAATTGCGCGAAAACTCATACACACCATCAAAACCACCAACAATTAAGCGTTTTAAATAAAGCTCATTGGCAATACGCATGTACATTGGAATATCCAATGCATTATGATGGGTAATAAAAGGACGTGCAGCTGCACCGCCCGGTATGGCTTGTAATACTGGTGTATCAACTTCTAAGTAGCCTTTTTCGTTGTAAAAATCGCGTATGGTATTAACCAATTTAGTACGTTTTACAAAAGTATCTTTTACTGCTGGGTTGATGATTAAGTCAACATAACGTTGGCGATAGCGAAACTCTGGATCGGTAACGGCATCAAACACTTCACCATCTTTTTCCTTTACAATTGGCAATGGTTTTAATGCTTTTGAAAGCAACTTAAACTCTTGCGCATGTATAGTAGTTTCGCCAGTTTTAGTGGTAAATACATAACCTTTAATACCAATGATATCACCAATATCAACCAACTTCTTAAAAACCACTGCATAAAGAGATTTGTCTTCGCCTGGGCAAATATCATCGCCACGCAAGTACACCTGAATTTTGGTTGAGGCATCTTGAATAACACAGAAGCAAGCCTTACCCATATCACGCACACTCATTAAGCGACCAGCAATGCTTACATTTTTATATTCAATCTTTTGGTTTTCGTAGTTTTCTAAGATTTCTTTAGCAGATACGTTTACTTCAAACGTTTCGGCTGGATAGGCATTAATGCCCATGCTTTCCAACTCGGTTAATTTGTTTCTACGTAAAATTTCCTGTTCGCTTAAATGCTGCATGTTACTCATATGATGGAGTGATTGTGTATTTTTAATAAGGCGCAAAAATAATAAAAGCTATGGCATTAATGCAGCATTGATTTAATAATCTTAAATTATAGCTTATCTTTGCAGCATAGATGCAAAATCCTGATAGTAAAACCGATATACGTTCGCTTTCGTTAACAGAACTAAAAGAAACCTTTACCCAAATGGGCGAAAAGGCTTTTAGAGGAGCCCAAGTGTACGAATGGCTTTGGAAAAAAAGTGCCCATACCTTTGATGAAATGAGCAACTTAAGCAAAGAATTGCGTGATAAATTAAACGCAAACTTTGTAATAAACGCCATTACTGTAGTTGATAAACAAGTAAGCAACGACCGAACTATTAAAAGTAGTTTTAAATTACATGATGGGCCTTTGGTAGAAGGTGTTTTAATTCCTACTGAAGATAGAATGACCGCATGTGTATCGAGCCAAGTGGGTTGCAGTTTAACTTGTAAGTTTTGCGCCACAGGAAAAATGGAACGCATTAGAAACTTAACGCCCGATGAAATTTATGACCAAGTAGTACACATCAGAAACTGGGCAATGTATCATTATGGTATTCCGCTTACCAATATTGTTTTTATGGGTATGGGTGAGCCTTTGCTTAATTATAGCAATGTGTTAAAAGCTATTGAAAAAATTACAGGCGAAGATGGATTGAACATGGCAAGCGACCGTATTACTGTTAGTACCGCTGGTATTGCCAAAATGATTAAGAAACTTGCAGATGATAAAGTAAAGTTTAACCTAGCGTTATCGTTGCATGCGGCTAATGATTATAAACGTAATCAAATTATGCCCATAAACGAAAGTAACAGTTTAGAAAGTGTGATGGAGGCATTGGATTATTTTAAGGCCAATACTAGAGGAAAACTTACCTACGAATACATTGCATTTAAAGATTTTAACGAGAGTTTGCAAGATGCCAGAGAATTAGTGGCAATTTGTAAAAAAGTACCGGCTAAGGTTAATATTATTGAGTACAACCCTATTGGCGATGGCGTGTTTAGCAAAGCCGATTCAGCTAAAATAGATCAATTTCAGCGACACTTAGAACGCAATGGTGTGATTGCAACTGTGCGCAGAAGCAGAGGCAAAGATATTGATGCTGCTTGCGGACAATTAGCAAACAAAAAGCACGAAAAAGCATTGATTGATTAGTGAATACTGATACTTATCAACTTCACAATTAATTAACCTGAATTAGTTAACTTCGGTGTACCAAATAACACCATTATGATTAACGCAATTCTTATTCCCACAGACTTTAGCGAAGTAGCTAATAATGCTACGCAGTATGCAGTTGAGCTTGCTAAGAAATGTAATGCTCATATCCATATTTTTCATGCTAAACAAATTCCAATTGCTGATCCTGTTTTTCCGGCTGAGGCATACCAAATGTATGTTGATGAAATTGCAAGAGCAGAAAAAGAAGGATTTAACAATTTACAAAATGGCCTATTAAAAGATGCTGGATTGTCGGTTTCGTTTCAATCAAGTACAGGTTTTGTGGCTGATGAAATATTAGATTACGCCACTAAAAACAACATTGATTTAGTAGTTATGGGTACCAAAGGTGCTACGGGTATGGCCGAAGTTTTTATAGGCACAAATGCAGCCTCAGTAATTGGCAAGGCACACCTTCCTGTATTGGTTATACCACCAGGTTTTAAGTATAAAAATATTGAACACATTATTTATGCTACAGATTACAATGAACCTGAATTCCCTTCGGTATCGCGTATGATGTTTTTTGCTGAATTGTACGATGCACGTGTAACTGTTTTACATGCAAAAACAGAAGTTGATCATTACTTTAATGCAGAAGGAAACTTTTTTAATAGAAACTTAGAAAATTTCTCGCACAAAAAAATTGCGGTAATTAACTTAAACAATAAAGAGGTTTCGAGCGCTATTGAAGATTGGGTAGATACCCAACATGCCGATTTTTTAGTTTTAGCTAAGCACAATCGCAACTTCTTTGACAGATTATTTCACCGCAGTTTAAGCAAACAAATGGCTTACCATACTAAGGTTCCATTGTTGGTATTAAACAAATAAAAAGCAAAAAAGCCGACAACAAGTTGTCGGCTTTTTTATTATAAGTTTAGGGTTGAATGAAGCATTTCTGCTACCTTTTTATCAATTGGAAAGGATAGCATGGCAGGAGTTAAACTCACTAAATCTACCCATTCAAACCATATATGTTCTTCACGCTTTCCGTATGTTAAATTACGCTCAGATAAATCAAAACTATTTAAATCATCAAGTGTACTTACCTGGTAGTAAACAGAAATAATTTGATCGGTTGGCACCCATACACTTTGCTGAAAAAAATCGGTGGTATACACATGTTTCTCAACACTTATATTTAAACCTGTCTCTTCTTTAAACTCACGTTTAATACAATCTAACGTGCTTTCACCAAACTCTAACCCTCCGCCCGGAAATTTAGCAAACTTAAAATCATTGATACGCTCATGTGCCAGTAAAACCTGATTTTGAGCATTTATTAAAACGCCATAAACCCGTAGGTTAAACCTATTTATTGTTTTATCACTCATCAAACATATCTAAACTTAAAACAACACCTATGTTAAGCATCATTCCATAAAGTTTGGCAGATATTGGTTCGTTTGTAGCACTAAATGGATGTATTGAATACATGGGTTGAATGATAGCAGTAATATTTTTCTCTAATTTGTGTTCAACACGCAAACCAATATTAAACTGCATATTAAATGTACGTGCATCATAACCTGTTGAATCAAGCTGAAATTTACTTTTACTATCTAGTGTAAAGCCATCAAGCTTGGCGGTAAGTGCGTGCTTTAATAACACATTACCTGTTAAGCCACCGGTAAAGCTGTACGTTGTTTTAAAATCCTTGCTTTTAAATGCCAAGTAATTAATCCAAACAGGTATTTGCAGGTAATGAAAACGGTAATCGTAGTTAATATTTTTAGTGGTGTTACTATTTTCTATTATGCGACCATCGCCAACACCTGGATAAGTAAAGTCGCCATACTTTAAATTATTTTGCTCGCGTCTCCAACCCATATCAATATAGCCTAGGCCAGTTTGCAAAGTAAACTCGCTATTAATGATGTGATGATACCACAAAGTGGCGCTAAAATTTAAACGGGTAGATTGAAAAGACTGAACCGAATCGTTGTATTGCATGTAAGTTTGACGGAGCATTGGAACCGCCATGTTTGAAGACTCAGAAGTAGTAGTTGCACCAGCAAGTCCTCCTCCTACTGTTAAACTAAAGTAGGAATTTTCTTGTGTTTGAGCAAAAGTAAAAATGGGGGTTGAAAGCAGTAAAATCAAAAGAAAACGTTTCGTCATAATTGTTTAATTTGAAACGAAAATAAACAATTACTTGAGGCCTTCCTTAATTTTTTCGATTAATATTTAATCGTATTGAAATTATGTTTGAGAAAGGCAAGGTTCCAGAGGCACTTCCCGGATCGGCAAGGGCATAATCTATAACCATATTGGTTAATTTTAACCCAACACCAATAGTTGGTACTACCGAGTAAGATGACTTTCCTGAGATATCTTTTACTTGCTGAAATTGATTAACACCTGTGCGTAAAAAAACAAAATCTTTATAGCCAAACTCAACACCTGCCTTGGCATCTGTACTTCCGTAGTCAGAACCAATAAGTGTGTTTCTTTTTCCATCAAAAGTAAAATCTAAATTTACTTCGGGTCGGGCCGAAACAATAGATTTATATACATTAAACTTACGCGAAATACCTAAAGCTAGTTTAGGTACTGTTAACTCTAAATTATTACTAGGTAATTGATTATTGGTAGCCACAAACACTTGTTTATCTTGTTCGCTAAAAGTGTATTTCCAAGCATTAAATGTTGATGTTGCATCGCGCAATACAGCGCCCATTACCCAATTTTTCTTTTTATACTTTACTCCTAAATCAAAACCAAAACCCCATGCATTAGCAAAATCTCCTACCACGCGTCTTATTACTTTAACATTACCACCAATTGCTAATCCTTCTACTTTTAGTTGATGTGCGTATGAACCAATAAAAGCGTAATCAACAGCCGAAAAATTAACTACTCGAGAATAGTCGGCTACACCACTTTGAAATAGATTTAACGTATTCGGAATATCATCAATACCATATCTAACCATGCTTAATGCAATAGCACTTTTCTCATTCATTTTAAAGGCAACTGCACCATAATCATGTTTAGCAATGCCAGCATATTGTGCGTTGTGCATAAAACTCAACTGAATATTTTCCTTAATCTCTACCAATCCTGCAGGATTCCAATAGGCGGCAGTAGCATCATCAACCGAAGAAACTATAGCTCCACCCATACCATAAGCACGCGCACCAACTCCTAATGATAAAAACTCATTACTATATTTATACACCTGCCCAAAAACAGGCAAAGTAACAGTGCAGCAAAACAACACGATAAAGGTAGTTAGCGACTTAATTTTCATTGTACACTTTGTTTTAGTTTAGTCATTAAATCAGGAGTGCTGGCTAATAATGTAGTTTCTAATTTTACGCATACATCTTGTAATATGAACAAATCAGCATCTAACATTGCTCCCACCCCTGCCCTAATCATAATTCTGTTTAACGAATACACAAACTTATTATTATCGGTATAATAGCGTATGTATTGAACTTTACGAAAATGATTAAAAAACTCGAAAAATTTAGAGGAATCTTTCATCTCGTACAGATTCAAGAAATCAAGCAAATCGCTATCATTTATCTGTTGTAATGAGTTATAAAACTCATCCAACAAATCTGGATACTGGGTGATGAGAATCCTATCAATAAGTAATTCGGCCATGATATGCGCTAAAAACCACTTTCGGTTTAAGGCTTCAGAAAAATTGGCTTGATTAATTAAGCCATTGACTTGCGCCAATATATCAGTAAAAAAAGATGATCCATGAAATAACTTATCGGCACGGTAATGAGCTAAACAACCTTGATGAAAACTTAAGCAAGCAGCATTGGCATGCTCAACATTGTGTTTAAATGTTTTTATGTATCCACGCGTAACGTCTGGCAACAACAAGCCGGTGTTGTATTCGTGTTGACCAAGTTTATGATCTACAAAAAAGTGAGCGAAGTAATTCAAGATTAGTGACGCTTACGAACTAAACCATTTTTTTTATACTCAACGCGCCTTCCACCATTTGCTCCATCAAACGTTGGGCACTTTTTAGCTTTACAGGCAAAAAAAGGAAGTACAATAACAAGTATAAGGAAGTAACTAATTTTTTTCATGTTGTAAAAAACCTTCCTGCAATATAAATAAAAAATCCCGTGCTATTCGCTACGGGATTTTCCGAAAAGAGTTTTCGCTAAGACTATTTTTTAGCAGCTTTTTTAGGAGCAGCTTTCTTTGCAGCAGCCTTTTTAGGAGCAGCAGCTTTCTTAGGAGCAGCAGCTTTTTTAGCTACAGCTTTTTTAGGAGCAGCAGCTTTTTTAGGTGCAGCTTTCTTTGCAGCAGCTTTCTTAGGTGCAGCTTTTTTAGCTACAACTTTTTTAGGTGCAGCAGCTTTCTTAGGAGCAGCTTTTTTAGCAGCAGCTTTTTTAGGAGCGGCTTTTTTAGCAGCAGCTTTTTTAGGCGCAGCTGCTTTTGTAGTTTTTTTAGTTGCCATGTTTTAAAATATTTATTTGATTGATTACATGAACAAATTTATACGAGTGTTTATATAATACAAACATCTGTATCAAGTGAATGTACAAATCATGTATTTTTTTTCTGTTGATAACCACGCACTGTTGATTGAAAGTGTTGATTTAACAAGTTGTTTAACACAATGCGTGATATGCATAGTAGTAATAAAATTGTTAGTCACAACATATTAACATCACTCATTACACATAATAAAAAAACATAAAACAAGTATTACATCAACTTGCTGCACGTACTGATTTTACTATATACTCAGCACTAACATCATTAATTTAGATTACTAAAAACAAAACAATTTCTTACTTTCATTTTCACACTTGATTCATTTTATATTCTATAAAAAATCATCATCATTCAATTCTATTTATATCGTGTATATTTTTTTTTACACCTATATAAATTTGTTCATATTCATGTTACATCATAGCATGCATTCCATATCAATATCAATCAGTTATTAGCATACTTGTATAAAACAACACTACTTATTTTAGTTTTTATTTTTAATAAATCATTACTTAAAATGCATCCTATAACCTATACTTGAACAAGTAAAGTAACCACATATTATGCAGGCAGAAATAATTACTATTGGCGATGAAATTTTAATCGGACAAATCATTGATACCAACTCGAGCTGGCTTGGCCAAGAGCTAGGAAAATTGGGCATATCCGTGGTCCATCGAACTTCTGTATCTGATAGTAAAGAAGCCATAGTTGATGCATTACATGCAGCTAAAAATCGTGCAAAAATAATCATCATTACAGGAGGATTAGGTCCAACAAAAGATGATGTAACTAAAACTACATTGGCTAGTTATTTTAACACCACATTAGTTACTAACGAAGAAGTAAAAAAATGGGTTACCCAAATTTTTACGCAACGTAATTTACCCATTATTGATAGCAACATGCAACAAGCATTAGTTCCTAAAAATTGTGAAGTATTATTTAACAGAAGTGGAACAGCACCCGGTATGTGGTTTGATGAGGATGACACTATTTATATTAGTATGCCAGGTGTACCTTTTGAAATGAAAGTAATTTTTGAAGAAGAATGTATACCTCGTTTAAAACACAAATTTAGTTTACCCAACATTGTTCATCGAACAATTTTAACGTGCAACATTGGCGAAAGTTTTTTAGCACAAAAAATAGAATCGCTGGAAAACAAATTACCCGCACATATTAAATTGGCTTACTTACCAAGTGTAGGTATGGTACGTTTACGTTTTAGTGGGATGCATGATAACTTGGTACACCTAAATGCCGAAATGCAATTAATTATTAACGAACTTTACGATATTATTGGCCACAATATTTATGGCGAAGAAAACGACACGTTAGAAAAAGTTGTTGGCGATTTATTAAAAAGAGAGCACAAAAATTTAGCTACCGCAGAGAGTTGCACTGGTGGATATGTTGCCCACATGATTACATCCGTTCCAGGAAGTTCGGCTTATTATAAAGGCAGTGTAATTAGTTATGCTAACGAAGTTAAAATAAATGAACTTGGCGTATTACCCGAAACCTTAAAAACAGTTGGTGCAGTGAGTGAAGATTGTGTGAAGCAAATGGCTGAAGGCATACGTAAAAAACTAGGAACTGATTATGCAATTGCTACAAGTGGTATTGCAGGACCTGATGGTGGTACCGCACAAAAACCAGTAGGCACAGTTTGGATTGCTATTAGTAGCAGTAAACGCACTATTGCCAAACAATTTAATTTTGGCGATAACCGCGAGCGAACTATACAGCGAAGTGCAATTCAGGCATTAGATATACTTAGGAAAGAACTGTTAAACATTAACTAATTAGTACTAAGATTTACCTCGTTTATAGCATAAGGGGTATTCCACTTTTTAGGCTTACCTTTGTGCCAAGTACATATTACTTTATAAGTACTTGAGCATAACAATGACATTTGACGAATTAAACTTAATTGATCCCATTTTAAAAGCACTTAAAGAAGAAGGATACACCAATCCAACTCCGATACAAGAGCAAGCCATTCCATCTTTACTTGAAGGTAAAGACTTGTTGGGATGCGCACAAACAGGCACTGGAAAAACGGCCGCCTTTGCCATTCCTATTATTCAACTTTTATATAACCAACGCGAAAAAGACCGTAAGCGTAAGTTAATCTCTTCGTTAATTTTAACTCCAACACGTGAGCTTGCCATACAAATTGGCGAGAGTTTTGCAGCTTATGGCAGATACACTGGATTAAAACATGCTGTAATTTTTGGTGGTGTATCGCAACATGCGCAAACCAATGCATTGCATCATGGATTAGATATTTTAATTGCCACTCCGGGTCGTTTGTTAGATTTAATGAACCAAGGTTTTGTAGATTTAAATCATATCAAACTTTTTGTATTAGATGAAGCCGATCGTATGTTAGACATGGGCTTTGTGCATGATGTAAAAAAAGTATTGGTTAAACTACCTAAACAAAAGCAATCGTTATTTTTCTCGGCAACTATGCCGCCCGAAATTGTAAAACTATCCGACACTATTTTACATCAACCCGTAAAAGTAGAAGTAACTCCAGTTTCATCAACCGCAGAAAAAGTGGAGCAACGCGTTTACTTTGTTGATAAGGAAAATAAAAAAGCACTACTACTTGATTTGCTTAAGCAACGTGAAATGTCGAGTGTATTGGTTTTTGCACGCACTAAACATGGTGCAGATAGAATTGCAAAAGACTTAACCAAACAAGGTTTTAAAACTGCAGCTATACATGGCGATAAATCACAAAACGCACGTCAAAATGCATTGAATGATTTTAAAACCGGAAAAATACGTACGCTAATTGCTACTGATATTGCTGCTCGTGGTATTGATATTGACAAGTTAAGTCATGTAATAAACTACGAAATACCTAATCAACCCGAAACTTATGTGCACAGAATTGGAAGAACCGGACGTGCTAGTGCAAGTGGTGTAGCTATTAGTTTATGTGATGCAGAAGAAAGAGAATACATACGTGATATTGAAAAACTAATTGGACAAAAAATTCCGGTGGTAGAAGGTCATCCTTATCCGATGTTAAACTTTAATCCTGCTCCAAAAAACCCGAAAGATAACCGCCATCTAAAAAAGGGCGAACCAAGAGGACATGCAAGACCAAGTGGTGATAACGGCAGAAAATTTAAAGGTAATAGCGGTGGTGCACCTAAGGCTCATAAAGGCGGACAAGGCGCAAGCAAATCATCAAACCAAGGACCTAAAAAGTTTAAACATTAAATAGGTACTAACTGCATAAATTATATTGGCATTAGTCGGCTAAAAAATTAAATTTGCCCAAGTATTCAGGGGTATTTAGGCATAAAGAGCAAGTAATCAACACACTAGCTTAATAAGCCTTTTAATCCTGATAAATATACCATAACTATTATGTCTGAATTTCAACTGGTAATGCCCAAAATGGGCGAAAGTATTGCGGAAGCAACCATTATCCGCTGGGTAAAAAACGAAGGCGATACAATTGCTGCCGATGAAACTGTTTTAGAGATTGCTACTGATAAAGTAGACTCTGAAGTTCCATCGCCTAAAGGTGGTAAATTAATTAAACGTTTGTTTAATGAAGGTGATGTTGTACCAGTTGGTGCTGCCATTGCTATTATTGCTTTAGAAGGTAGCGCAAGCGCATCTGCTCCTGCTGCTCCGGTAGCTGAAGTGAAAGCAGCAGTTGTTGAGGTTGAAAAAACCGTAGCAGCAGCTGTTAATACTACAAGTACTCCAAAACCAAGTAATACTAATGGTGCTCGTTTTTACAGCCCGTTGGTATTAAATATTGCCAAAGAGGAAAACGTAAGCATGAACGAATTGGAAAACATTGCAGGCACAGGAAACGAAGGCCGTGTTACCAAACGTGATATTTTAGCATACGTACAAAACAGAGGAAATACTCCAGTGGCACCTGCGGCACCTGCAAGCGCTCCAGTTTCTGCACCAGAAGTTGTTAAAACAATTGCTCCTGCTGCATCGCACCAAGCACCAAAAGTAACTTTAATGCCTGGTGATGAAATTATTGAAATGGACCGCATGCGCAAACTTATTGCCGATCACATGGTAATGAGTAAGCATGTTGCACCACACGTAACTTCGTTTGTTGAAGCCGATGTAACCAACATGGTTAAATGGAGAGATAAAGCGAAAAAAGTATACGAAAAACGCGAAGGCGAAAAAATTACTTTTACGCCTATGTTTATAGAGTGTGTGGTTAAAGCCATTAAAGATTACCCAATGATTAATGTGGCTGTAGATGGACAAAACATTGTTAAGCGCAAAAACATTAACGTTGGTATGGCAGCAGCATTACCAAGCGGTAACTTAATTGTGCCTGTATTAAAAAATGCAGATAACATGAACCTAATTGGATTAACCAAAACAGTTAATGATTTGGCAAATCGTGCACGTGGTAACAAGCTTGCACCAGATGAAATTCAAGGTGGAACATTTACATTAACTAACGTTGGTGGATTTGGAAATGTAATGGGTACTCCTATTATTAACCAACCACAGGTTGCTATTATGGCTACAGGTTCTATTAAAAAGAAACCTGCTGTAATGGAAACTGAAATGGGTGATGTTATTGCAATACGCCATATCATGTTCTTATCATTAAGCTATGATCACCGTGTGGTTGATGGCTCTTTGGGTGGTTCATTCTTACGCAGAGTTGCAGATTACATGGAGCAATGGGATGTAAATAGAGAAATCTAATTTATCATCACCATAAAATATACAAAATGGCTACCTAAACAGGTGGCCATTTTTTTATACCATCCCACCAAGCATATTTATATTTTCCGGTACCATAAGTTTTTTAGCCTAATTAATTGTGCAATTCAATCTATACTTATAAAGCCGTTTTACTAAATATCAAAAAACAAGTAAACAAAAGGGCCAATTCTCTGTTAATTAAAAAAACATTAAACTTAAAGCTACCATTATTATTATTTAATGGTAGCTTTGCACCACATAAAAAACGCTTGACATCAACATTAAGACATATTAACACTGTACTGCTTTTGTTATTGGCATTGGTTTACATCATGCCCAATTTTAACAAAACTGTTTTGGTTGTTTCTGATGATATAGAGCAAACCAGTCAAGATGGTTTTGCATCTGATGTTGAAGACAAAGAATTTACTGATACAGAGGTTAATTTACCCTCAAACTTTGCCATTAATAACTTGAGTTGTAATGATGTATTTTTAAATTACATAAACAACCAAGTACCCATAGAGCCTGTTATTAAGCAGCCAACTCCCCCTCCGCAAACAGCATAGCTTTCTTCTTTTAAGTATTTATTCAGTGTAGTTTTTCTGCACTGTGCTATTTCATTTTACATAAATCATAAATTAATGATTGATAAGCTTATTGCGTATAGTACACGTAGTCCTTGGACTATTGGCTTTATTGTACTTATAATTAGTATTTGGGGAGGTTACTCCCTTAAAAATTTACCTATTGATGCCGTGCCTGATGTTACCACCAATCAGGTAGATGTGATTACGAACTCTCCTAACCTTTCATCATTAGAGATTGAGCGATTTATTACTACGCCAATTGAAATGGCCATGGCCAACATTCCTGGATTGATTGAGGTGCGTTCAAACTCAAAATTTGGCAGCAGTGTTGTTAAACTTATTTTTAAAGATGAGGTTGATATTTATTGGGCTCGTCAACAAGTTTTTGAACGACTAGAAGGTGTAAAAAGTGAAATACCTGAAGGTGCAGGTACACCCATACTTGGACCAGCATCAACTGGTTTGGGCGAAATTTACCAATACGTTATTCGCCCAACCGATATCAAAAATAGTAAGTACACCACCACCGAAATTCGTACCATACAAGATTGGGTTGTGCGCAGGAAACTATTAGGTTTAACTGGCGTTGCCGATGTGAGTGGGTATGGTGGATTTACTAAAGAGTATCAAGCCAAAATTAAACCCGAAAGATTAAAATCATTCGGTATTACTGTTGATGAATTGTATGACGCACTTGCTAAAGGAAACAGCAACACAGGTGGTGCTTATATTGAAAAAGATAACAAGGCTTATACCATTAGAGGCATTGGTTTAGCCAAAAACCTTGATGATATAGCTAACACGGTAATTGAAACGCGAAATGGTGTTCCTATTTTGGTGAAAGAAGTTGCCGATGTTGAGTTTGGACATGCATTAAGATACGGTGCATTAACCATGAATGGCGAAGGCGATGTGGTTGGTGGATCGATATTAATGATGAAAGGTGCAAATGGTAATCAGGTTATTGAAGATGTAAAAAAACGCATGGCCGAAATTCAGGAAGTTTTACCTGAAGGATTAATAATTGAGCCATTTGTTGACCGTTCTAAACTAGTAAATGCCGCTATTAAAACAGTAGCCACCAATTTAATTGAAGGTGCAATTATTGTATTTGTTGTTATCCTTTTGTTGTTAGGAAACCTACGTGCCGGCTTGTTGGCAGCATCTGTTATTCCACTCTCTATGTTGTTTGCATTTATTATCATGAATTACACCGGTGTGGTTGGTAATATTATGAGTTTAGGTGCAATTGATTTTGGGTTACTAGTAGACCCGGCAATTATTGTGGTAGAAAGCGTAGTGTTGTTTTTAGCAGTAGCCATGAGTAAACGACTACATGAAAATCCTAATGCTAAAATGACCTACAATGACAGGCAGGATGTGGTTGTAGAATCAACCATTACCATAAAAAAATCTGTAGTTTTTGGAGGGTTAATTATTTTAATTGTATACTTCCCTATTTTAACCTTACAAGGTGTAGAAGGTAAGATGTTCAGCCCAATGGCCAAAACCGTGGGATATGCCATTATTGGTGCACTTATTTTATCATTAACCTATGTACCCATGATGAGTGCTTTGGTATTACGACCTTCAAAATCAATACATCATGATGATATCGGAGCTAAAATTGTAAACTTCTTTTTAAAAGGTATCAACCCACTTTTCGAAACTTGCTTAAAACACAAAAAAGCAGTGATTGCATTTGCTGGTGTAGTTCTTTTTGCTGGATACATTGGCTTCTCAAACATTGGTGGTGAGTTTATTCCTAAGTTACAAGAAGGTGATATTTTAATTGACATGAATTTGCCCATTGGTACTCCGCTTACCGAGTCGATATCTCAAAGTAATAACATACAAAAGTTTTTGAAGGAACAATACCCAGACGAAATAGAAAGGTTGGTTTCTAAAATTGGCACTTCCGAAATTAAAGTAGATCCATTACCACTGGAATCTCAAGAAATTTATGTGGTTTTAAGAGATAAAAAGTATTGGACTAAAACCAAGCAGCAAGAAGAACTGGCGGCTATGTTTAATGAATCCATGAAACAGTTTCCGGGTATTATTTTGTCTATTCAACAACCTATTGAGAGTCGTGTAAACGATATGATGAGTGGTGCAAGAACTGACGTTGTGGTTCAGCTTTACGGACCCAATTTGGATACATTGGTTAAGAAAGGGAACGAAATTATTCAGTTGGTAAAAACAGTACCTGGTGCAGTTGATGTGCAAGAGAATAAAGTATTTGGCTTACCACAAATTAACATTGAGTACGATAGAAAAGCCATGGCCTTGTACGGTGTAAAAGTGGAGCAAGTAAACCGTGCTATTCAAACCGCATTTGGAGGAGCAACCGCAGGCGTAATTTACGAAAATGACAAACGATTTGATTTAACATTAAGGCTTGTTGGCGAAGAGCGTATTAAACGCGAAAACATTGATAACTTAATGATTGAAGCCGACAACGGACAACCTGTTCCTTTAAAAGAGTTGGCTACCATACAAGAAGATGTTGGGCCATCAGAAATTGGACACGAAGGATTGCAACGCAGGGTTAACCTAGGCTTTAACGTGCGCGAACGAGATTTGGAAAGTGTAGTTAATGATGTAATTAAATTGGTTGATACTAAAGTTGTACTGCCCGATAATTACAAAGTAACTTATGGTGGAGAGTTTGAAAACTTTAGTAGAGCCAAAGGTACATTGGCAATTGTAGTTCCTATTTCGTTGCTTATTATTTTAGGACTATTGTACTTAACATTTGGTAATTTTAAAGACAGTTTACTTATCTATTCAGTGGTTCCTTTATCGGCAGTTGGTGGTGTATTATCACTACTTGTTCGCGACATGAACTTTAGTATTTCTGCGGGAGTTGGATTTATTGCTTTATTTGGTGTAGCCGTGTTAAATGGTATTTTATTGGTTAGTCATTTTAACCACTTGGGAACTATTGGAGTTGATGATTTAAACCAACGTGTAAAGCAAGGATTGCAAGAACGCATCAGACCAGTTTTAATGACATCATTAGTTGCTGCATTGGGTTTTATGCCAATGGCATTATCAAGCAGTGTTGGCGCTGAGGTGCAAAAACCATTGGCTACAGTTGTAATTGGTGGTTTAATTATTTCAACCGCACTTACCCTATTTGTGTTACCGGTGCTTTACACCTTATTCACCAAAAAAGTTACTAAAACAAATAACTAAACAGCATGAGACTTATTTTATCTATACTATTTGCATTAGTTGGTATGCATACCTATGGCCAACAAAGCCTAAAAGGTTTAAGCAGACAACAAGCATTACAACTTGCACAAGAAAAAAATCCGCAAGTAAAATTAGCTATCTTAAAAAAGGAAAAGCAACAAGTACTTAAAGCTTCGGCATTAAGTATTTCAGCGCCTGAAGTAATATTTGAAGCGCCTACTTATGATGAGTTACGTCCGGGTATTTTACAATCGTTTGATTTCCCAACAACGTATATCAGAAAGTACCAATCGCAAAACCAACAAATTGCGATAGCAGAAACAGAAAAACAAATTACATTAAACCAATTGCGCTATCAGGTTAACAGTACGTATAACGAAATGCAATATTTACGTGAGGTATTTGCATCATACCAACAACAAGATTCATTATTAGAAGATGTAGTAGAAGTAACCAATGTAAGATTGGAAGTTGGACAAATTTCAAACCTCGAAAAGCTGAATGCCGAATCGCAATACCGTGAAATTAAATACCAATTAGATCAGGTAAAATCTAAATTAAGAACAGTGCGTGTGCATATGAGTTTACTTACTGGCAACCCTAATGATACCACCATTACGGCTGGCGATGAATTTAACAAAATTACACTTGGCAATAATGTGTTAAACACCGATGAAGCCTATGCTGGCAATCCGCTTACCAAGTATTACGATCAAAATAAACGTTTGCAACATTTACAACTTAAGCAAAATCAAAGTTATTGGTTGCCTGGTTTAATTGTGGGTTATTTGGATCAAGGACCAAAAAACAACTCGCCAATGCAATACCGCATGCGTTATGGTTTTACTTTTCCGTTGTGGTTCTGGACCAACTCATCGCAGGTTAAAGCTGCACGCAAAAATGTAAACATTGCCGATCAGCAAGTGGTGATAAATCAATACGATTTAAAAGGAAATTACACGCAAGCATTATCGGAGTTAAGACAGTATACTGAGGCGCTAAACTACTTTGAGCAAACGGCTTTACCTCAAGCTCAAGAAATATCAAAAACAGCCAAAGAGGGTTACAGATTAGGGAGCATTGGCTACTATAATTACTTGCTTAACCTACAGCAAGTAATCAAAATTAGATTAGGCTATTTAGAGGCTTTAAAAAATTATAACCAAGCTGTTTTCACCATTCAATATTTAAGAGGAGAATAATTAACATGAGAAAAATATATTTAGCAATAGGTTTAATTACCCTATTAGCAGCATGTGGCGATAGCAAGAAAACAACAGAAAGTGCTACCAATACTTATAAAAAAGACATCGACTCGATAACCCTTACACAACAACAACTAAAAGGTGTTAACGTAAAATTTACACAGTTTACTCCGCGTATTATTAAACCTATTATACATGCCAATGGCATGATAAAACTAATGCCCGAAAGTAAGGCAGAAGTTAGCTCGCACATTAGTGGTAAAGTTGAGCGCATTTTTGTGCGCGAGGGTATGTACATACAAAAAAATCAAGTACTGTTTAGCATCAGTAGTTTTGATGTATTGGAGTTGCAAAACGAATATGTATCGGCTAAAAACGAAACCGAGTTTCAGTTGGTAGAATTTGAAAGACAAGCTGCGCTTAAAAAACGTAACATGGGTGTTTTGGCCGATTATCAAGCCACTAAATCTAAATACCAATCGGCAATAATTAAGGAAAAAACTTTAAAACAAAAGTTAGAAATTATTGGTATCGACACCAAACTTTTCAATGATTTAAGCAATCCAAATATTCAAAAAACGTTGAACATAAAGGCGCCTTTTAGTGGTTATATCAATAAACTAAATGTTCATGCTGGATCGTTGGTGCAAACAGAAACTATTTTGGCTGAAATTATTGACCCAACCCAATTGCAAGCCGAAGTTTATGTGTACGAAAAAGATGCAGAATTTTTGCAAGAAGGTTTACCAGTAACATTAAATTTTGTTCAAAAAAGCATATCGCCCATAACAGGTAAGGTATTGTTTGTATCAAGAGCCTTAGATCCGGAAAACAAAACCATAACCTTGCACGTACAATTTAGTTTGCCTAAAAACGAAGATATACATGCCGACATGAACCTTAAAGCAGTTATCACGGGTTTATCAAACAACAAACCTTCTATGGCCATTCCATCAACTACCATTTATGATGATGGTGATAACAAATACATTTTTGTTGCTATGAATCCTGAGGCTAACCAAGTAACTATGAAAAAATTTAGGGTTGAAATTTTGAATGAAGACGAAGGTTACACCGTAATCAAATCAATACAAAAACTACCCGAGAATTGCTGGGTTGCCGATAACAATGTATTGGCCGTGGAAGCAGAGCGAAAAAAATACGAATAGCTATTTAGCCTCTGCATACTAAACATTATTAGCGGTGTTATAAAAAACATCGCCAATTAAACCAATTCGTCAATTAAATTTAAATGGATGCTATTATAGTAAGCAAGGCGCCATTTTTTTCTGTTTACAAAATTTAGCTTCGCAAAGATTTTAACATGCAATACCGTAAGCACACATTTAAACTTAAACCCAAAAGCACAAATATTACATCTGGTGTTATGGCTTTTGTGTGCTTAAGCAACTCAAAGTTTTTGGGCCTAAATTTTTATCCGGCCAATAAAGACTTTCATTCATAACCCGAAACAACAAACAAGCAATCTATTAACCGTTGTTTCGGGATATCATTACAACAACCTTTTTAACAAAAAATAATTATGAATTGGCTTTTAAGTGCTAAAACCATTATTGGTATGGTTTTACTTTTCTGTTATACCATTGCTGCTGATATGCTGGAGAAGCATTTATACAGCGGTATTGTTTTTAGTTTAGTACTTGTACTTTTTACAGTGCTTTACTTGTACAATGTTTTACAAGCAAAACATTCCATTTTGCGTAATTACCCTATTGTGGGTTATCTGCGTTATTTCTTCGAAAGTTTTAGACCAGAGCTGCGTCAATACTTTTTTGAAAGTGATTTAGATGGCAAACCATTTAATAGAAGACAACGCTCTATTGTTTATCAACGTGCAAAAAATGTGCGTCAAACTGTTCCTTTTGGTATGCAGGTAAACAGTTTAGATGAGGGTTATGAGTGGCTTGCTCATACCATGTTTCCGGTTCACATTAATAGCAGCGATTTACGTGTAACTGTTGGTGGCAAAAATTGTACACAACCATACTCGGCAAGTATTTTAAATATATCTGCTATGAGTTATGGCTCGCTGAGTAAAACTGCCATACAATCACTTAACGAAGGTGCTAAGTTAGGTAAGTTTGCACACAACACAGGTGAGGGCGGAATCAGCTCTTACCACTTAGCAGGTGGTGGCGATTTAATTTGGCAAATTGGCACAGGATATTTTGGTTGCCGCAACCAAGATGGAACTTTTAGTGGTGCATTGTTTAAAGAACAAGTTGCGCATCCTCACATTAAAATGGTTGAAATAAAACTATCGCAAGGTGCCAAACCTGGCCATGGTGGTATTTTACCTGCAGCCAAAAACACCCCCGAAATTGCGGCTATTCGTAAGGTACAACCCCATACCACAGTTGCTTCGCCTCCGGGCCATAGCGCATTTAGCAACATGTTTGGACTTACCTTATTTATTAAACAATTACGCGAGTTAAGCCAAGCAAAACCTATTGGTATAAAACTTTGTGTGGGAAACAAAGCCGAGTTTATTGAAATGGCTGAAACCATGAAAGCCGAACAAATATTCCCCGACTTTATTACCATTGATGGGGCCGAAGGCGGAACAGGTGCTGCACCTTTAGAGTTCTCGGATAGTTTGGGTATGCCCTTGTATGATGCGCTTTCGTTTGTACATGATACTTTACAAAAATTGGGTATACGCAATGAGGTGAAAATATTTGCTGCCGGAAAAATTATTACCGGAGTAGATATTATTAAGGCTTTGGCATTGGGAGCAAACGCATGTTACAGTGCACGTGGTATGATGTTTTCTTTAGGTTGCATACAAGCGTTAAAATGCGATTCGGGTAAATGCCCAGTAGGTATTGCCACACAAGAAAAACAATTGTATCAGGGAGTTGATATTACCGATAAGCGTGTGCGTGTAAAAAACTTCCACAACAACACTTTAAAATCTACCGTTGAAGTAATGGAAGCCTGCGGTTTTGCTAATGTTAGCGATATCAAACCAGAAAAAATATTTAGAAGAATTGGCGATGGACATGTTGCTACATTTAAAGAAATTTATTTTGATAAAAATGGGCCTTTACAAACCAAATTTAAACACGTATCAACCCTTAACTAATATTTAAGATGATGACTTTAAACGAGAAAGATTACAACCGCTTAATAGCGGCTATTAAACAACTTCGCCTGAGTGCATTTGGCAATGCCAACATTAAAAATTTGGCTGAAAGTTTAAAAGAGGCAAAAGTTATTCCTTCGGCTAAAACACCTGAAGATTTAATTACCATGAACTCGAAAGTTTTGTTGAAACGCATGGATAACAACCAAGTTGTTGAAGTATCTGTGGTTTACCATGATGATGCCGACATAAAATCAAAAAAGGTTTCTGTTTTTGCACCTATGGGCATGGCCATACTAGGCAAACGCGAGCAACAAATAATAAATTGCCACTTACCCAACGGATATATTTCTTACATGGTAAGTAAATTAATTTATCAACCCGAAGCTGCTGGTGATTTGAACTTGTAAACGTAAAGTGGATTTGTAATAAAACAGGCAGCTTCTATAGTAATAGAAGCAGCCTGTTTTATTTAGCTATTTTTACCAAACACGTAGTTTAAAATGTTCTTCAACCTGTGCTGTTCTGAAATATACTAAGCCAATGTAAAATAAATCAACCGTTACATTTACTTGCGGATGTGCTTTAATTTCTTGCCAAGCTCTGGTCATACCTTCACTCCAATAAATATCATCAAAAACAATAACTGATTGCTCGGTTACTTTGGGTAATAGCTGATTAAAATAATCCATCGTTGCTTCGTAGGTATGATTGCCATCTATAAAAGCAAAATCAACCAAAGGCATTTGCTGCAATAACTTTGGCAATACGTTATTAAAGTTGCCTACGTGTAATTGCACTTTATTACTTATTGCGGCTTGCTCAATATGTTGTTGGGCAATGGTTGCAATTTCGGGAGCACCTTCTATGCTGTAAAGTACACCATCATTTGGTAATGCCTTTGCTAAGTACATGGTTGTAAAACCCAATGAAGTACCAAGCTCCAAACAATTTTTGTACGAATACTTTTTTATAATTTGATGCAAGATGTAAGCCAATCGAGTAGGCTTTGCATGGGTTTTGGCAAAGTAGCTTACGGGTTTTGTGCGTTGCTTTTGTTTTGCTCCTAAAGCCCCAAAATCTAGTTGGGTTATTGGGGTATTGTTGCGTAAGGCAGCTTGCTTTATATTTTCAATTGGAGCAAGCTCGGCATTGTATTTTTTACGAGCTATGCATGAGTTGTATAACTCGAATACAAAAGGAGAGTGCAACACATCAATACGTGTTGCACTCCAATAATGTTTTATAAAATGTGAAACAAAATGCCAATTAATCATCAACTATTGTTCGTTGTTTTTTGGCGCTTGTTTTAAGAAGTCACGAATCGTTTTCAACTTTTCTTCCATTTGTTGAATTTGACGTTGCGCACCTTTTATCTTGTCGGTAATTTGAACCACCATTGGATTATCGCTGCTGGCTTTCGCAAAGAAACCTAAGTTGTTTTCCCAAGTATCAATATCATTACGCAAACCACGAATTTTATCTAATACAAATTTCTCTTCGCGTTTAATTTTTTGCGCACCATTAGGGCCGTTTACTAAAGCTTCTAAGTGTCCTTTTTCTTTCATATCACGCAACTCTTGATTTGCCTGACGGAATTTATTAAACACTTTATCGTTTAAGTCTTGGTATTGCTTATTGATTTTTTCTTTCTCGCCCATTGGAACAAAACCTGTATTGTTCCATGCATCTTGCACGGCCTTTAAATCGGCTAAAATATTTGCACCTTCTTCGCGAGCAAGCAACTCTTCAAGTTTAGCTACCAATTGTTTTTTGGTTTCTAAGTTTTGCTTTTGCTCATCAATTTGTGAAGAGTAATGAACAGCCTTTTTCTCAAAAAACGAATCGCAAGCTGTACGGAAACGTTTCCAAATAGCATCAGAAATTTTCTCGGCCACCGGACCAACTTTTTTCCACTCATCTTGCAAACGCTTTAACTCGGCAGTTTGCTTATTCCAATCAATAGGCATTGTAGCAATGGCTTCAGCCTTTTCGCACAAATCAGTTTTTAACTTAAGGTTAGCATCACGCTCTGATTGAAGCGCTTTAAAAAACACATTTTTATTGGTAAAAAACTGGTTGCGGGCACTTCTAAACTCATTCCAAATTTCATCGCTAACCTTTAAAGGTACTTGGCCAATTTTACGCCAATCTTCCATTAACTGATTAACCACGGTGGTATTTTCCATCCACTCTTTTATACGTGTGCTATTAAAGTTAGCAAACTGTAAGGCTTTAGCCAATAGTTCTTTTTTAGCGGCTAAATTATCTTCGCGTTTAGCTTCTCTGTCGGCCTGTAAGGCCTTAATCATTTCAAATATTTTATCGCACTCTGCTTTAAATCTGCTCCAAATATCTTCGTTACTCTCTTGCGGAACAGGACCAATAGTGCGCCACTCTTCTTGGAATTTTTTCAACATAATAAGTGCTTTATTAATGTTGGTTTCCAAAGCAAGTTCTGTAACACGTTTGGTTAAATCTATTTTCTGATCTAAGTTTTTTCTACGGTCAAGTTCCTTCAATTCGTTATTAATTGACAAACGATCGTAGTATTTATCAAGCAATACGCGGTAGCTTTCCCACAAACGTTCTACGTGTTCCTTCGGAACAGTTTTAATTTGTTTCCACTCGCTTTGCAAATCCTTTAAGCGTTTAAAGCTTTCGGGCGTTTCTTCTTCATCTAACAACAGTTGAATTTCCTTCAACAAGTTTTCTTTTTTAGCCAAGTTGCCTTTGCGTTCGGCTTCTTGCTTGGCCACTACAGCAGCACGTTTATCTTTAAGCTCTTTGTAAGCATGATAAAAAGCTTCGCGTGTGCCATCTGTTTTGTAGCTAAAATCATCCTTGTTTCCTCCAGCCTCAATAAACTCGTGAAGTGCATGTGCACGTTCATCGGCTAGCAGTTGTTCAAAAATGGGTTTAATTACTTTAAAAATTTGAGATGCCTCGTTTAAGTCTTTCTCTTTTACAATGGTTTCTGCCAATGCCACTAACTCACTCTTGTTAAGTTGGGCATAATTTTGCTCTTCGGCTTGCAATGCCGCAGCCGCTTCTAGTTCGTTATCGCCATGTGTAACATCTGCTGTGTCTACGTTTTCAGCAGCCAATGCATTCATTTCCGCCTCAGTTGGCTGTACTGCAGGCGTGGTCGGGGTAGTTTCAACCAAGTTGGTTGTTTCGTTTGTGTTTAGTTCTTCTGTCATGTCCTTAGTTTTAAGGGAAGCCAAAGGTAAAATTTTTTGTTAAAAAAGCGCTGTATTTTACATCAATAGCAGCACATAATAAAGCCTTGTTTACCAAGTATTTCAGAATATATGTTGTAATTTTTGATGACGTATTAAATGCAAAAAGGCTCCGAATTAAATTCGGAGCCTTTAAAAAGTACCCAGAGCCGGAATCGAACCGGCATGATTTCTCGCTAGTGTTTGAGACTAGTGCGTCTACCAGTTCCGCCATCTGGGCATTTTAGTAACAGTCTGTTACTATAGCGGGGTGCAAATATAATCAAACTTTGTTTTGTGCAAAAAGTTTTAGCTATCAATTTATAAATCCCTAATTTTCAAGCCCAATTAATCCTTTTATCGGGCATCAATCCGAATAAATTTTAGCTACCCAATTTATTAAAGTATACTTGTTAGCTCTATATGAATAGAAATTTAACAGACGGCATCAACCTAATATCAAAGCTAAACAACAAACGAATTTGGAATTACACCAAATTATTGGCTTCGTATTTTATGGCTAAGGTTACTAAAAAAGCTTGGATTGTGGCTGCGCCTGTTTCGTTAGAGATTGAACCAACTACCAGTTGTAATTTACGTTGCCCACAATGCCCAAGTGGTTTGCGCGAGTTTACCCGAAACACAGGCATGTTAGATTTAACTTTGTATAAAAAGATAATTGACGAAGTGCATGAGGAGTTGGTATGGCTCATATTATATTTTCAGGGTGAGCCTTTTTTAAACACGCAATTTTTAGATTTTGTACGCTACGCTGCCAGTAAAAATATTTACACAGTAACTAGTAGCAATGCTCATTATTTTACCGATGAGGTGGCTAAAGCCACCATTGAGAGCGGGCTTGATAGGTTAATTATTTCTATTGATGGTACCACGCAAGAAACATACAGCAAGTACCGTATTGGTGGTAATTTAGAAAAAGTAATTGCAGGTACTGAGCGATTAATTTATTGGAAAAAGAAACTGAACAGTAAAACACCTCATATTATTTGGCAGTTTATTGCATTTAATCATAACGAGCACCAATTGCCCGAGATAAAAAAGCTTGCTAAAAAAATTGGGGTTGATGAATTGGGGATTAAAACGGCTCAAATTTATGATTACCAAAACAGCGAAAATTTTATTCCTAAAAACGAAGATTTAAGTAGGTATAAAAAAATGGCCGATGGTACCTATCAAATAAAAAACAAATTACTTGACCATTGTTGGCGAATGTGGCGAGGCAGTGTAATTACTTGGGATGGCTTGGTGGTGCCTTGTTGTTTTGATAAAGATGCAAAGCACCAATTTGGCGATGTTAGTATTGATGGATTTACCAAGGTGTGGCACAATCCTGCGTATCAAAATTTTAGAAAAGCTATTTTAAAAAGCCGAAAAGAAATTGATATCTGTAACAATTGTACAGAAGGTACTAAAGTTTGGGACTAAATTATAAATAAACAAAATGGCCCCGGCTATTACACCGAGGCCACTTGCAAAAAGTTGTATTAAATAAAGCCTAACTACACTAGGTTTATTTTTATGCGTTTGCCTATTTCTTCAATATCAGATTTAAACTTCTTATCTGTTTCAATTAAATCGTTAACTGTTTGGCAAGCATGAATTACAGTTGAGTGATCGCGACCACCAAAGTGCATACCAATTGTTTTAAGCGAAGCTTTGGTTAAGTCTTTAGCATAAAACATTGAGATTTGACGTGCTTGAACGATTTCGCGCTTACGTGTTTTTGATTTAACCAAATCAACAGGAATGCTGAAGTAATCGCACACCAATTTTTGAATAAACTCGATAGAAATTTCGCGTGAAGAATTTTTAACAAAGTTTTTCAAGATTTGCTTAGCCAACTCCAAGGTAACTTCTTTACGGTTTAACGAAGCTTGTGCTAATAAAGAAACCAATGCACCGCGTAATTCGCGAATATTATTATTGATGTTATGGGCTACATACTCAACCACATCGCGGCTAAGTGTAATACCATCATTATACATCATATGTTCCAAAATTGCCAAGCGAGTTTCAAAATCAGGTTGTTGCAAATCGCACGATAAGCCCCATTTGAAACGAGATAACAAGCGCTCGTCCATGCCTTTTAAATCTTTAGGTGCACGGTCGCTGGTTAATATAATTTGCTTGCCTTGTTGGTGCAAGTGATTAAAAATAGTAAAGAAGATTTCTTGCGTTTTTTGCTTGTTCTCTAAAAACTGAACATCATCTACTATTAATACATCAACATTCTGGTAAAAGTTAGAAAAGTCTTGGCTGCTATTATTACGAACCGACTCTACATATTGATTAGTGAATTTTTCTACTGGTACATACAATACAACTTTGTTTTTGCTGTTTTGCTTAATCATGTTACCAATAGCTTGTACCAAGTGGGTTTTACCCAAACCTGTTTCACTAAAAATCATTAAAGGATTAAATGATGTACCACCGGGCTTATTAGCCACAGCAAAACCAGCCGAACGAGCTAATCTATTGCAGTCGCCTTCAATAAAGGTGTCAAAATTTTGATTAACATTTAAGTTACTATCAATATTTACCTTTTTAAGTCCGGGTATAATAAACGGATTTTTGATATTGCTGCTTAAGTTAAGCGGCATACCCATGTTTTGATTATCCGATTTATGATTGTTGCTACCCGGTAGGTTAACTACATATGGGTTAGCATTATTGCTGCTATTTTCAACAATAATATTGTATTCCAATCTGGAACCTGGACCTAATTCTTGCTTGAGGGTTTTCTTTAATAAAGTAACATAGTGTTCTTCTAACCATTCATAGAAAAACTGACTCGGAACTTGTATCGTTAAAATTTTATTATCTAGCTTAACCGGTTTAATCGGTTCAAACCAAGTTTTAAAACTTTGTGGGGATACATTGTCCTGAATTAGCTTCAAACAGTTATTCCAAACACTCTCGGCAGTTTTTTCAATCATATTTAATACTCTTTTCGTTTGTGAAATTGAAGTATTTATTGTGAATAAAAAAATTTTTTTTGAGCAATTTTTTGTTTGGAAATATCACATTAAACGTAACTGTTTGTTATTGTTGTTTCTTGGGGTGAATTATAAATTTTTAATGCGACAAAAAAGTTTAAAATAACTGTTTATAACCACCCATTTTTTGTGAACAAGTTGTAGTTGTTGGTACAATTATCAACGTTTACTAACACGCATTAACGTTTATGTATAGATTTTGGGCAACACCTTTATTTACAAGGTTTTTCACAGAATCGAAATACAGCTCAATTTTACCTAACTGCAGCCCAGCCCAACCTACTTGGTTAATAATCACCTCTTTGTTCTCCTTATTTTTTAGGGTTACTGGTTTAGGTAAAAAAGTATGAGTATGACCACCAATAATTAAATCAATATTTGCTGATTTTTGAGCTAAAATACGGTCGCTTATTTTATCATTTGTGTACTCATATCCTAAATGCGACAAACAAATTACAAAATCGCAGTTTTTATTCGTTTTTAAATCGTGTGCAAGATTACTTGCTATACTAATTGGGTCGTTATATTTAATACCTGCATACAAATCGTTTGGTACCAAACCCATTAAATCAATTCCAACTCCAATAACCCCAATATTTACTCCACCTTTATTAAATATGCGGTAAGGTTTTACTTTATCTTTTAAAGCTGTAGCCGAAAAATCGTAGTTGCAATTAATAATATCAAACGTAGCTAATGGAAGCTGCTTTATTATACCATCAATCCCTTTATCAAAGTCGTGATTACCTAGTGTTACAGCATCGTAACCCATTTGGCTCATTAAACGATACTCCAGTTCGCCATCAAAAAAGTTAAAGTAAGGTGTACCCTGAAACATGTCACCGGCATCAAGCAAAAGCACTTGTTTATCTTGTGTACGTATTTTTTTAATTAATGCCGCACGTGTTGCTGCACCACCCATGCCAGCAAATTTGCCTCCATCTTTAGGAAAAGATTCGATGCGACTGTGCCAATCGTTGGTATGTAAAATAGTAACTTTAACTAAATCTTGTTGCTTAGCCAACAAATCAATTGGCAATTGATTAAGCAAAGCCAATGCACCAAGCTTAGCTCCGGTTTTTATAAACCCTCTGCGGTTAATTTTGCTTAATTCTTCCATTGGTGTTGGTGTTAATGGTTTTGTTTAATCGTACAAAATCTAACATGGCATCGCGCAATTTATAGTTGGTGTTGTAGCGCACGCCACCGGCAAACATGGTTGCACCGTCTCCCCCGTTGGCAATAAAATCGGTAGTTGCTACGGTATAGTTTTTATTTACATCAAAGGGTTGATTATTGATAACTACATTTACTGCATTTCCATCAACCAAGTTTAAAGTTAAACCACTAACGGGTGCTCCTTTCCACTTGGCAATCCAAGCAAACAACTGTAAGCACTGTTGGCCTGTTAAGGTTACCACTTCAATGGTATTATCAAAAGGCATTAACTCGTATATTTTACCAACTGTAATATTACCTTTTTGTATTGATGGAAGCCTAACGCCACCATTATTTAGCACACAAAAATCAACCTGTTTCGACTGATTTTTTTTTGCGTAATCAAAACAAACATCTGCTACAAAATTACCTAAACTACCATCGGGTAACTCACGCACTAAATCTCCAGCTGCAACACCAATTACTTCATTCATTTTGGCATCTAATTGCAATTTGTATGGAGCAATAATATTGGCCATAGCGGTATCATACAACTGAAGCGAATCAGCGTGAATACGCATATTTGCGGCATTGTAATTACTTACTTTATAGGGCGTGTGGCATGCTGTTAAAGCAATCATCAACCCAAATACTGTTTTTTTAAACATGCGCTGCAAGTAACAAATTTTGTATGATGTAAATATTAAGCTCTGTACTCGCCAAAAGTTTTGCGGAACACATCTGCAACTTCGCCTAAGGTGGCATAAGCCTCAACCGATTGAATAATGGTTGGCATTACATTACTTCCATCTTTAGCATCTTGCTCTAGTTTGGTAAGTAATGCTTGTACTTCGCTTTCGTTACGGTTAGCTTTTACCTGCGCTATTTTTTCGGTTTGAATTTTACGGATGCTATCATCAACCTTAAATAATGCTGGAGCAACTTCTTCGTTAACGGTAAACTTATTTACACCAATAATAGTTTTGCTGTTATTCTCAATATCGGTTTGGTAACGATAGCTGGCATCTGCAATTTCTTTTTGCATGTAACCTTGCTCTATAGCACTAACAGCACCACCCATTCCTTCAATTTTTTGGATGTATTTCCAAGCTTCAGCTTCTATTTGATTGGTTAGCTCCTCTACAAAATAACTTCCACCCATTGGATCAACCGTATCTACTACTCCACTTTCGTAAGCAATAATTTGTTGTGTACGTAATGCAATACGTGCAGCATTTTCTGTAGGTAAGCTTAAAGCTTCATCAAAACCATTGGTGTGCAAACTTTGCGTACCACCCATTACCGCAGCAAGTGCTTGTAAAGTAACACGCACAATATTAGTATCAGCTTGTTGAGCCTGCAAGGTGCTGCCACCTGTTTGGGTATGAAAACGCAACATTTGTGCTTTAGGATTAGTTGCGCCTAAGTCTTTAGCAATTTTAGCCCACATTCTGCGAGCTGCTCTAAACTTAGCAATCTCTTCAAAAAAGTTGTTGTGCGCGTTAAAGAAAAACGATAAACGTTGTCCGAACACATTTATATCTAAGCCTTTTTCGATAGCTGCTTTAGCGTATGCTTGTGCATTACTTAATGTAAATGCAATTTCTTGCACTGCTGTACTTCCGGCTTCGCGTATGTGGTAACCACTAATTGAAATGGTATTCCACTTTGGAACTTCTTTACTGCAATACTCAAAAATATCGGTAATAATACGCATGCTTGGCTTTGGCGGATAAATATATGTGCCGCGTGCAGCGTATTCTTTTAAAATATCGTTTTGTATTGTTCCTGATATTTTTTTGATATCGGCACCTTGCTTTTTAGCTAATGCAATATACATAGCCAATAAGGTTGATGCAGTAGCGTTGATGGTCATTGAGGTAGTTATTTTTTCTAACTCAATTCCATCAAATAAAATCTCAATATCTTTAAGCGTATCAATAGCCACACCTACTTTTCCTACTTCACCTTCACTCATCATGTGTGTACTATCGTAGCCAATTTGCGTAGGCAAATCAAAAGCTACACTTAAGCCCATGGTGCCATTGGCTAATAAATATTTATAGCGCTTGTTACTTTCTTCGGCTGTACTAAAACCAGCATACTGACGCATAGTCCAGTGGCGGCCGCGGTACATATCGGGTTGAATTCCGCGGGTGTAAGGAAACTGTCCAGGTAAATCTTCCATTGGAATAACCTGATTGTATAATGCGTTTATCTCGATACCCGAATCGGTAAATCTTTTGTTGCTATCGCTCATAATGTTGTGTAGCTAATTAATCAAACAATAAATGGAACTCTTTACGTAAAAACTCTAATGCCTTGTTGGTAGGAATATCATTCATCTGCATCATGGTTTCAAAAATGGCTTTACTTAAATCAAGGCCAACGGCATTAGGACCTAAGCTACTGTATGCAGTATTAATAATATTAATCATTTCTTCTTTAGCAATGCGCACCATTTGCCATGCTTGTGGCGAAACATACACTTGCTGAGAAACATTATGATTAAACTCGCTATTGATATCGGCTATTAAAGCAATTTTTAATTGGGTAGCGCTAATGCCTGGTTGGCTAACTCTAAAAATTAAATTATTAGGGCTCATGCGCTCCATTAAAATTACAATACGCTCGTAAGCTTGTAGTTTAAGTGGGGTAATAAGTTTACTTGTTTCTAATTTTAACTCTGTGTTTCTGCGTTGATACTCATTATCAAAAAAATTCTTGAGCATATACTGCACAATACCAAATACAACACCCGCAGGAATAATGTACTTAAGTACCTCTAACAGCGACATGATATAATCCGTTTTTTCCATGTTTACTTTAATTAAATTAGTTTTAAGTGTGGCGAATTTAAACACATTAACGACTTATACCAAGCAGGTGTTTCTAAAATATGGCAATATGGAGTTAACCATGTGAAAAGGTGGGTAACTAATTAATTTTTAAATAAGCACCTGTGTAAATTTGTTTTATTACCATGAGAAAAGCCAAACAAAACATAATCAGTCCCATAGATAGCGAACCCAAAGATTTTGAGCGCGAAGAACCTGTGGTTGAAAAACCCAAAAAAGGAACCAAAGCGGCTGCAGAAAATAAACCGTTAAGGCTTACCTTTTTAAAAGACGAGCGCTTTTTAAAGGTTACGGGATTGGTGTTTTTGCTCACTGCGGTGTTTATGGGCTTTGCTTTTGGTTCGTTTATTTTTAGTTGGCAGTACGACCAAAACATTGCTAAAGGTTTAAGTTGGGATGTTTTTTTACAAAACGACCCTGATGCAGCAGAAAATATTTTAGGCAAGCTTGGCGCTTGGGTAGCATATACTTTTATGTACAAAGGTTTTGGCTTGGCCTCGTTTGCGTTTGTACTTATTTTTGGGTTGATAGGCATAAAACTTATTACCGATACCACTCCGCTGCCTATTATGAAAACCGTGCGATTTAGCTTTTTTGGAGTAGTATGGCTATCGGTAACACTTGGGTTTATTTTTACTGATGTTTGGCAAATATTAGGCGGTGCTTTTGGGCACTTCGGATATTTATATCTTAAAACTTTAATTGGTACTGTAGGGGCTGGTTTCTTACTTATTTTTTATTTTCTGGTATTTTTGGTGGTGGTGTTTAACATCAAATTTTATCAACCCAAACCTGCACCAGTTGAAATACCAAAAACTGAACCTGCCGAAGAGGAAACAAATCAACCCAACACAGCTTTAACCAACGCACTTAGCATAAACGAACTTTTTGCTGAAGAAGCCGGTGCTGAGCCTTTAAACCCAGATGATTTTGTATTAACGGTTAAGGAAGAAGAACAACCTGAGTTAACAGCTGAACCAATAGAAGAAGAGATTGCTCCTATAGAAGAAGCAACAATTGAAGAAGAACCTATTGCCCCAACTATAGATGAGCAACCCAAGGAAGAAGAAAACAATATTCCCATTGTACCGCTAGTTGCTGCCGGTGCTTTGGCATCAACCCTTGCAAGTGCATTAACTCCTGAGCCTACCGAGCCACCGAGTGTATTAACTACTGATAGCGGCTTAGTTTTGGAAGTGCAAGAAACGCCCGAAGAGGATGAGGAAGTAATGGAAAAGCCTGAATATGGTTCGATTGATAGCGAGTACGATCCGACCTTAGATTTTAGCAATTACCAGTTTCCAACTTTAGAGTTACTAAACGATTATGGTGGCGAAAGCAAATCGACTGTTGAAGCAGCCGAGTTGCAGATAAAAACTAAAATGATTGAAGATACCTTGAAAAATTACAACATAGGTATCAAAAAAATATCAGCAACCATTGGCCCCACTGTAACGCTATACGAAATTGTACCACAAGATGGGGTGCGTATTGCCAAAATTAAAAATCTTGAAGATGATATTGCTTTAAGTTTAGCCGCATTAGGCATTCGTATTATTGCGCCTATTCCGGGCCGTGGTACTATTGGTATTGAGGTACCAAATGAAAAACCTGCCATGGTAAGCATGCGCAGTGCGTTAAGCAGTGCACGTTTTCAAAACTCTGATATGGACTTACCCATTGCTTTTGGTAAAACCATACAAAACGAAGTGTTTGTGGCCGACTTAGCCAAAATGCCTCACTTACTTATGGCAGGTGCTACAGGTCAAGGTAAATCTGTTGGGTTAAATGCCATCTTAGTTTCGTTGTTGTACAAAAAACATCCATCGCAAATTAAGTTTGTATTGGTCGATCCTAAAAAAGTAGAGTTAAGCATTTATAAAACTATTGAGCGACATTTCTTAGCTAAAATTCCGGGCGATGCCGATGCGATTATTACTGATACTAAATTAGTAGTAAATACGCTTAACTCACTTTGCGTAGAGATGGATAGCCGTTACGATTTGTTAAAAGATGCGCAAGTACGTAACTTAAAAGAATACAACGCTAAATTTATTAGCCGCAGATTGGTACCTACTGATAAAATGCCACATCGTTTCTTGCCATACATTGTGGTAGTTATTGATGAGGTAGCAGATTTAATGATGACTGCTGGTAAAGAAGTAGAAATGCCTATTGCACGTTTGGCGCAATTAGCACGTGCTATTGGTATACATTTAATATTGGCCACACAACGTCCATCTGTAAATGTAATTACCGGTATGATTAAGGCAAACTTCCCGGCACGCGTGGCTTTCCGTGTATCGCAAAAAATAGATTCACGTACCATTTTAGATGCCAATGGTGCCGACCAATTAATTGGTAAAGGAGATATGCTTTATACCGTGGGCAACGATTTGGTGCGCTTGCAATGTGCTTTTGTTGATACACCTGAAGTAGATAAAATTGCCAACTTTATTGGCAACCAACAAGGCAAAGAACCATACATGTTGCCTGAGGTTAAAAATGAAGATAATGGTGAAAACGGACCAGCCGAAATTGACCCACGTGAACGCGATAGTTTGTTTGAAGAAGCAGCACAAATTATTGTGCAACATCAGCAAGGATCAACCTCATTATTACAACGCAAATTAAATTTGGGTTACAACCGTGCAGGCCGATTAATTGACCAACTAGAACGTGCAGGAATTGTTGGACCATTTAAAGGCAGCAAAGCCCGCGAGGTATTGGTAAGCGATATTATGCAACTTGAAGATAAGTTAGCGGATTTGAGAGATAGAGGTTGATGAGATAATTTGTAGATGCGATAATCAGATAAATCAAACCTCGTAGAGGTTTGATATCGATAAACCATATCCTTCAGCTAATCCCTCAACGCCTTTAGGTGTTGCACGTTGTATAGCTTACTTGATATGCAACCCCTAACGGGGTTGGTATGGCAAGTGTGTTTTACTATTACCAATATGCAACCTCTTCGAGGTTGTTTTACTACGAATAAATTGCCATTAATTGTTTTCCCCTACTAAATGCTCAAAACCTCGTAGAGGTTTCATATCGGTGAACCATATCCTTCAGCTAATCCCTCAACGCCTTTAGGTGTTGCACGTTGTATAGCTTACTTGATATGCAACCCCTAACGGGGTTGGTATGGCAAGTGTGTTTTACTATTACCAATATGCAACCTCTTCGAGGTTGTTTTACTACGAATAAATTGCCATTAATTGTTTTCCCCTACTAAATGCTCAAAACCTCGTAGAGGTTTCATATCGGTGAACCATATCCTTCAGCTAATCCCTCAACGCCTTTAGGTGTTGCACTTAGATACGGCAAGAACGATTTGCAGCACAGGAAATTAGCTGACATACATACTAAAACAACATGGCGTCCGTTTTTCCAAGTTAATACATTATGGCAAAATGAAACACCTATCATTAAAACTTTCGTTGACACTGTTTATTGCATTTACATTTATGGGTTGCCGCAGAGACGATGCACTTGCTGTGTTAACAGAAGGAAAATATCAGATGCTTTATTCAAACCCAGAAATTTTATCTGTGCACAGTAATTTTGATACAACATATTTAATGCCGTATGATCTATTCTACTTAGCAAAAGTTTCCGAAAACAACTTTAACTTTCATAGTTTCATCTATCAATCAAACCAAGTAAAAGTTTTGCCTTGTGTACTTGGCCATGTAACCACATTAAACACCAAAATTACATTTACTAAATTACAGCCTAATAAAGCAAATACATTAAACGACTCTTGCTTTATTGATTTACAAAACGATACGGGAAGTGTAACTATTTTAGATGCGAAATTTAACAAAGCAGGCGAAATTATCGGAAATTGTTACGCATATATCATCTTTAGAAAACCAAATTATGATTACGTACTTTATAAATGCAAAGCCAATTTTGTAATGAAAAAATTTGATTGAGTTTAAGAGTTTCATAGGTGAAATTATAAAACAAAAACGCCCCGAAAATTCATTCGGGGCGTTTTTGTTTTTATATACCTTAAATTGGTTTTACATATGTAATGCTCTGTTTGCGGTTGCCGCTAAACAAGCTTCTTTCATCGCTTCAGTATAGGTTGGATGCGCATGACTCATGCGACTAACATCTTCGGCACTTGCACGGAATTCCATAGCAACAACCGCTTCTGCAATCATATCAGCAGCACGTGGGCCAATCATGTGTACGCCTAATATTTCATCAGTTGTAGCATCAGCCAATACTTTTACTAAACCATCAATATCCATACTAGCACGCGCACGACCTAATGCACGTATTGGGAAAGATCCCATTTTGTATTTCACGCCATTCTTTTTCAACTCTTCTTCGGTAGCACCAACACCGGCCACTTCTGGCCAAGTATATACCACACCAGGAATTAAGTTGTAGTTAATATGAGGTTTTTGTCCGGCAATAATCTCAGCAACAAATACGCCTTCTTCTTCGGCTTTATGAGCAAGCATAGCGCCTTTCACCACATCACCAATAGCATAAATACCTTTAGTTGCTGTTTCTAAATGTGCATCAGTTTCAATACGTCCACGCTCATCAGTTTTTAAACCTGCATTTTCTAATGCTAAGCCATCAGTGTATGGTCTGCGACCAACACTTACTAAGCAATAATCGCCTTTAAATTCTACCATTTCGCCTTTATCATTTTCGGCAGTAACTGTAACTTCATTTCCTTTTGTAGTAGCTGATTTTACTTTATGGTTAAAGTTAAACTCAAAGCCTTGCTTGCGCAACACACGTTGTAACTCTTTACCTAAAGCGCCATCCATAGTAGGAATTATACTTCCTGAGTATTCAACCACGGTTACTTTAGCACCTAAACGAGCGTATACCGAGCCTAACTCTAAGCCAATTACACCACCACCTATAACAATTAAATGTTTTGGTACTTCAGTCATGTTTAATGCTTCAGTACTGGTAATTACGCGCTTTTTATCAATTTCAACACCAGGTAATGATGCTGGTTTAGAACCTGTAGCAATAATTACTTTATCAGTTTCAATGGTTTCTTCTTTTTCGCCACTCACCTTAATGGTGTTTTTGGAAACAAATGAACCAATACCTTTAAATACATCAACTTTATTTTTTTTCATTAAAAAGTCGATGCCATCGCAGGTTTGTTTGATCACGCCATTTTTGCGTTCAATCATTTGCTTTAAGTTCACTTGAACTTCACCTTTAATATCAATACCGTGTGTGGTAAAGGTATGTACCGCATTATGAAAATGCTCTGATGAATCTAATAATGCTTTTGAAGGAATACAACCTACATTTAGGCAAGTACCACCTAATGTGCTATACTTTTCGATAAGTGCAGTTTTTAAACCTAACTGTGCGCAACGTAGTGCAGCAACATAGCCACCTGGGCCCGAACCGATAATGGTTACATCGTATTTCATACTTATTTATTATTTAAAAGCGGTGCGAATATAAGCATCTTAGCCAAACGTTTACTGTTTTATGTCAGGTTAAATATTGCTAGCTTGGTATAGCCTGCTAATACATGGGTTTGTATTTTTCGCCTGCCTCAACTGCAATAGGTAAATGGTTTTGTTTTGGAGGAATTGGGCAACTATAATCTGGGTTATAAGCACAGTAAGGGTTGTAGGCCAAGTTAAAATCAACCCAAATTACTGAGGCATTTAAATTAGCTTTTACATCAAGTAATCGGCCACCTTCGTAGGTTAATTTACCATTGGTTAAATCGGTAAATGGCACCATAAGTTCCACAGTATCTCTTGGGTTTACCCCCTCGTGCAAATAAGCCATCAATTGCATGGCTTTACCATTAATTTCAAAACTAAGAGTACCTACGGGTAAGTAATTGTATGTTTTGTTTTGGGTATGAGGCATTGCAAACCAATTGGCTGCTGTATTACGGGTAAATTTGGCTTGCACCAAATAACCTTTATTTACCTCAAAATAAGGTAATCCTTTAAAGTTTTGAAGCTGTTGAGGAGTTAATGGAGAAACAGATTTATCTAAAAAGTTATAGGTTATTTTACCGCGATGCTGCAAAATGGTTTGGGTATAAAGGGCATCAGAATTTTGGCCACAGGCGCATAATAATATCAACCCAACTACCCAAACGTAAGCTACAAACTTCATTACTCAATTACATCAATTTCTTGTACGTGCAAAATGTTTAAATCAGGCACATCTTCGTGTACAAAAACTAATAGTTTAGCGTTTTTAGGATTCACTTTTATAAGGCTACTGATATCCATTTTATAGGCATATTGTTTCTCGAAAACACGGCCCGCACCAATCGTTAAAGTTTGATCAGTAGCAACAGCATCACCCGTTGCGAATGTGATAATATCGCGTAAAAGATGCATGTGCACATAATTAGGATTAAACTTTACTTCAAAGGTTTGTTTGTCTTCGTACTCTTGCACATCAATAATACTATCTTCAATTAACGCAATTGATATGTATTGCTTTTTTGTAACCGCTTGTGTGTAGGTTAATTTTACACTAATAACCCCTTCTTTAGTAGCTTGATTAAACTCGTTGGTTAACTCAATATTTACCGGAGTTGGTATGGCTAATTCTTCGTTAGTTTTGGTAGCCCAATCTTGGCGACCTAAAACACGCTCAGATTTTCCAGCAAAAAAACGTCTGTTAATAAACCCACGCGGCAATGAGCCAGGTATACCTGCTATTTGTAAAATATTGGTAGCGTCTGCTGTTCTAAAATCGTATTTACTTTTGTAACCTTCTTTATCAATTGGCTCCACAAAGTTTTTAAGCGCTGCTAAATCAGTATGCAAAACTGCTGCAAATACTCGGTGCTGGTTAGCATCCATAATATCTTTGGCAATTACAGCTGCGTCAGGACAGTTAACACACTGCACACCCGAAACATCTTCAATTAATACATTTTTATTTTGCGCAGCAGGTACTGTGGCTACCACATAAGTAGTATCGCGCAACTGCTTACTTTCTTCAAAATTTATTGCCGGAGGAACTTCTTTACAAGCAGCAAATACAATCGCTACTGCCATTAATGAGAATATATTTTTCATACTTCTGCGTTTAGAAATTAGTTGTTAAAGTTAAGCGTGCGCCACTAAATGCAGGTTCAACCCTACAAACACCACCAGTACAGTTTACACCTGCTACTTGTTTTAACCAAGCAGCGGTAATACGTGTAGTTTTATACGTGTAGGCCGCAAAAAAATTGTAGTAATGTACAAATTTAAACTTTTGTCCCGACTTAGGTTCATTAAGCGCGCCATGCTTTGTATTTACCATATCGGCAATAGAAAAACTCCAGTATGGAGCCACATTATACTCTATTAATACATTAGCTAAATTACCTAAATCTTGTTTAGTCATCAGGTATTGCGCTTCCATGCGCACACTGCGGGTTGAGTTAAATTTGTATGTAACCTCGCCAAATGGAGTAAATGCATGCACGTATGGTGCGTTTGCCTTTTTCTCTAATATGGTTTGATTGTACCCAATTACTTGCATACCTGCCATTACTTTTAACTTAGGCGTAAATTTATGCGTTACATCTAAGTAATATTCTCTGAAGAAAATATTAGCTGAATCGTTATATAAATTAGCAATTTTTCCGCCTGCTAAGTCAACACCTTTTAAGTTTGTAACCATAGAGGTATTAAAGTTAAAATTAGTTTTTTTGTTAGGCTTGTAAGTTACTTCAACCTGAAAAGTATTTTCTCCTAACTCTTGCACCACGGCATTGTAACGTGCTAACAATCGATATGTATTTTGGCGTGTTAAGGCTGGTAAATAATTAACCAAGGCTTGATTTGAAGGATAAGGACTTGTTTCTAAAGGTGAAGTACGGAATTGGAAATTTTTGATTCTGCGATATTGCCCAGTAATTCCAAATCCTTTGGTTGAGTATGATAATGAAGTATAATAAATATCGCCACGGCCCTTAAACAATATTAAGTTTTGCGCCATAATTGCCTCTGGTGTTTTATGTGCATACTCCAAATACCACGATATTTTTTTGTACCTAACTGTGCTATAAAAATTACTAGCAAAAGCATTATAGGTTGGTACAAAACGATTTTCAATAGCATAACTATTAATGGTTGATGCGATGCTATTCATGGTAGTTTGATCGATGGTACGATTAACCAAAGAGCCTCCCAAATCAAGAGTAACTTTATCTTTAAAATTAATGCGGTGTTCTAAATTAACGCCTTTTACAATTTGCTCACGTCTATCAAACCTAAATTTTTGCTGACCAGTAAATGCCTTAAGTTTAGTATTATCAGAAACGGTGTAAATTACACGTGCACCAAGTATTGAATAATCGATACCGATATTACGATCCTCGTAACCTCTGTATACCAATCCAGTTCCAAATTGATCGTAAAAATTACCAACGGTAATGTTAAACTTATCAATGTCTTTACTTACCTGCCAAAATCCAACACCCGAACCAGAGTATGCCACAAAGGGATCAAACAAAGGCGTGTTATTAAACACATCGTAACGCATGCTAAAATTAATGCCTTTGTATTTATAGTTTAAAAACAACCATGCATCAGCCGATGAAAGTTCGCGTTCGTATTGCGTTGTATTTGCGCCAATGGCACTATCCTTTACATATGCATTAAAGTTAGATTGAAAATTTCCGGAGAATTGTCCCTTATCTTCGGTATTAGTAGATGATGGAGTTGTATCTTGAGCCCAAGCTCCAGTTACAGCCAAAAACAACATGCACGTGCCTAAAAACTTTTTCATTAAAAACAAATTGGATATGGCGGCTAAAATAGCATTTTTTTTGCTTGAACAAAGGAAGGTAACACAATAGCTGACGTAAATTAGCCATAAGCTGTAATTTAAAACTAACGGGTACAGCTATAATTGTTATATTTGCTGCACTTAACTAACATGGGGCTGACCGGAATTGACGGGGTGAGCATCTGGCGGGTAAGCACGTAGCGCATTGAGCTGTTGGCGCTTAAATATCAATACTCAAACAATTATTTGGCGAAAATAACTTCGCTATGGCTGCCTAATCAGGAAGATTACGCATCATGCCATTGTCTCGCAGGTGTTAGCTTAACCGCGCTTGTATCAGAGGCATCATTAGGAAAAGCCTTTTGGCCAACCGCCTTTGTTGGTTAATTGAACTTAATGGGCTACGGAATTTTTTGGCAGGTTTGGCGGCCTGAACTTTCTCGACAATTAACGCTTTACTAAACGTGTAGAAAGCTTGACCATTCCACCTCCGGACCAGGGTTCGAATCCCTGCAGCTCCACCTTCGCCCTCCGAATCCCGATACTTGCTTCGGGAGAAGGAGGGCAAAAAACTACCCAACTAAATAAATTTTAGCTGGGTAATTTTTTGCCTAAAAATACCATATATAAAAAACAAAATAAAACATAGTACCAATTTATGTAATATAGTTATTGTTATTTGGAAAATAGTGCAAATTAGTAAGAGGATATTTGTAATTAGTATTTCCCATGTATTTAAAGCATTTAAGACCAATATGCTATGGGTTATAATAATTAACTAGTAACAGATGACTCCACTTAAATTAAAATCGCATAAAATAAAAGTTACTTACTTCACAGATCCTGTTTGCTCTACTTGCTGGGTTATAGAACCATACATAAACAAACTACTTACCGAGTACAGATCGCATGTAGAGGTGAGCTTTAAAATGGGCGGATTACTGCCTAATTGGGTAGATTATAAGCCTATTATAAATAACATGCCTAAGGCTGAGTACTTAAATAAACTATGGGCCGACCAAAGCAAAAAATATGGCGTAAATCTAGATGGAAGCATTTGGTTAACCAATCCAATTCAAAGTTCATATCCTGCTTCAATTGCTTACTATGCAGCTAAAAATCAAAGCAAACAAAAGGCGAGTGATTTTTTGAGAACAATCAGGCAAATGGTGTTTATGGAAAATAAAGACATTAGCCAACAACGTCATTTAATTACTGCTGCTATTAATAACAAAATTAATTTAGAGCAATTTTTACAAGACATAGACAACGGAAGTGCGCACAATCAATTTAAGGATGATTTGATTGAGAAAGAACGTTGGAATATTACCAGTTTTCCTTCTCTTATTTTTTGCAACGAAGATGGTGAACATGAAATCGGAATACCATCGAACAGCCACAATAACTTTGATGATTTGTACACCAATTGGGAGAATATCATAAAAAAACTAACTGCCAATCAAGCCATAAAACAAGTTGGACCGGTTACAATTATCAATCTACTAAAAAAACACAAACGTATGAGCTTAAGCGAAATAAAAACGCTTACTGGCCACTCGATTCCGTTTATTATTAAAGAGCTACAACAAGGACTAAACGAAGGTGCCATTATAGAAGAACAACATAAGTATGCGCCTTACTATTGCTATAACGATACTCCGTTTAGAATTAAGAAAAACAAATTTAGCATAAACAAAGCCTGCATACTTGGCGGAGGAATTTGCGGAAATTACCTGGCTAATTTCTTAAAAAAGAACAATGTTGAGTCGGCTATTTATGAAAAGCTAGCACCAAAAGATTCGAGGGGATTTGGTTTCTTACTTTTAAAAAATGGAATTGATGCATTGGATGCAATTGGACTAAAAAACAAATTGCTACTTAAAGCAAATGCCATAAATACATTTAAAGCTATAACACCAGATGGTGGTTTAATTTATACTAAAGGATTAGAAGATTGTTTAGCAATTGGGCGTGAAGATTTTTTAGGCATACTTACCGAAGACTTAGATCCTACACAAACTAATTACAACAAAACATTTGAAGCACTTAGTTTTAATGCACAACAAGAAATTACGGGTGTGCGTTTTAACGATGGTAGCCACATTGAATCTGAAATATATTTTGCATCAGACGGCATACGCTCTGCGGTACGCACCCAATTATTTCCGCAAAACAAATTTACACCACTTAGCGAGCGTGAAATTGTTGGAATGGTTGACTTGCCTGAACTTGATTTGAAACAAGACGAGTTTATAAAAATTGTAGATGTTGCTGCTGGTAAATCCACTGGATTAATTCCGTTAAATAATGGAAAGTACATTTGGTTTATTCAATTTAACCAAGATACCCACCCAATAAACGATAATACACCAGAAGCACTAAAACAATATGCCGAAAACACGATTGAAAATTATCCAGACTGGTTTAATTTAGTAATTAAAGAAAGTGATTTTAACCAAGCATTTTTATGGACCGCTCATCGTATGGATATTTTACCTGCGTTTCATAAAAGCAAAGTTGTTTTAGCAGGCGATGCAGCACATCCATTACTTGCTTTAACCAGCCAAGGTGCAAACTCTGCGCTTGAGGATGCGGCATTTTTGCTTATGCTACTAGCTAATCAACAACCTAACGAAACAATTGAAGATGTATTTACTTCTTATTATGAATTGCGCAAAAAAGTAATACAACATTACATTGACGAAGGCGATTTGCTGCTACAAAACTTTTTAAATTTACCTTCCGATAAAAACTATAAAATCCCCCTATCACTACATTAATTATGAGTAACTTTTCAAACCAAGCAGTAAATATTACTAGCCTACGTAAAAAAGCATACAACTACCGTTGGGCAACGTTAGAAGAAGATGTAATTCCACTAACAGCAGCAGATCCCGACTTTCCGGTTGCCAAAGAAGTTATTGAAGCTATTAACAGCTATTGTGCTGATGGCTATTTTTCATACTGTCCGCCACAAGGCTTACCACAATTTAAAGAAGCTATTGCTAATTGGTATCAAACCCAATATCAGGCACAAGCAAATGCCGCCCATATTTTACCAGTTAACAGTGCTGCACATGGTTTATTTATTGTGGCCAAAGCATTGGTACAACCTCATCAAAATATCATTATTCCTAACCCTGTTGATTTCCTTTTTCGCAAATCAATTGAAGCAGCAGGAGCGCAAGTAAAAACCTGCCCTGTTAATAAAATTACAGGCGAGTTTGATATGGAAGAATTAGCGTCTAAAATAGATAGCAACACTGAGGCCATATTTATATGCAATCCTAACAATCCATTAGGTATGGCTTATAGTGCCGCACATTTAAACCAAATTATTACATTAGCCCAAAAGCATAATTTGCATGTGGTATCAGATGAAATATGGGCTGACATCACATTTGATTTTCCAACAACCAGCCTATTATCTCAAAACTTAATAAGCTATGATAAAAAAATTATGATAGCTGGATTATCAAAAAACTTTGGACTTGCCGGATTAAGAATTGGATACATTGTATGTACTAACCAACAACAGTTTGATAGCATTTATGAATCATCGCAGCATGCCAGTACGGCATTTGGCATTTCGGGCGTATCGCAAGCAGCAGGCACAGCGGCATTAAATCATGCACAATATTGGCTAACCGATTTTAAAGCACACCTTGCTAAAATGCGCCAACTTACGTTGCAATTTGTTAACCAAGCCAAGTTTTTAAACCCAGTTAATCCCAATGCTACTTACCTGGCTTTTCCAACGGTAACTAACACAAAACTAACTGCCGAAGAAGTGGTAACACTCATTCATCAAAAAGGTAGAGTGGCGCTTGTTCCTGGCGGTACTTCTTGGTTCGAATCTCAATCTGAGGGACATTTGCGCATTTGCTATGCCACATCCGAATCTATTTTAAGTTTGGCATTTGAACGTATACAAAAAATACAACATCAAATTTTAGCTGATTAAATAGGGATACTGCTTGATATTGCCTTGCAAAATGAGGGCGGGTATTATTTGTTGAAAACAATCAACCTGCAATACCGTTATTCGTGTACAATAAATTTGCATTTGGCATGACCCAATACGAAGAGCTTTTAGCACACATATACCAAACAGGAACTTTTAAAAGTGATAGAACAGGAACAGGAACCAAAAGTATTTTTGGAGCCCAAATTCGCTTTAATTTAGCAGAAGGATTTCCATTAGTAACCACCAAAAAAGTTCATTTAAAATCTATTATCCACGAGTTATTGTGGTTTATAAAAGGCGAAACCAATACCAAATATTTAAAAGATAACGGAGTTAGTATTTGGGATGAGTGGGCTTCGCCCGAAGGCGAACTTGGCCCAGTTTATGGCTACCAATGGCGCAGTTGGCCTGCAGCTAATGGTAAACATATTGACCAATTGATGGAAGTAATTGAAACCATCAAAAAAAATCCCGACTCGCGCAGAATGATTGTAAGTGCATGGAATGTGGCTGATTTACCTCAAATGGCACTTATGCCTTGCCATGCATTTTTTCAGTTTTATGTAGCAGATGGTAAATTAAGCTGCCAACTTTATCAACGCAGTGCCGATATGTTTTTAGGTGTGCCGTTTAATATTGCCTCATACGCTTTGTTAACACATATGATTGCCCAAGTATGCAATTTACAAGTGGGCGATTTTATACACACGTTTGGCGATGCTCACATATACAGCAATCACTTTGAGCAAGTTGAATTACAACTAACGCGTGAGGCTCGCCCATACCCTACACTGCGCATCAACCCTAATGTAACCAACATTTTAGATTTTGTGTACGATGATTTTACTGTAGAAAACTATAACCCACACCCTGCTATTAAAGCTCCGGTAGCGGTTTAGTGTTTTACCTTTTATTGATGCTATTATTTTGAAAACCTACAAAGAACTTTATGCATTGGTTGAGCAACAAATTGCCCAACTTAAATACACCCAACAACCAGTTGAACTCTATCAACCAATTGAGTATATGATGGCCTTGGGCGGAAAACGCCTTAGGCCAGTATTAACACTGATGGCAGCTAATATTTTTACAACCGAAATTGGGCAAGCTATGCCTGCTGCTTTGGCTGTTGAAATGTTTCATAATTTTAGTTTGGTGCATGATGATATTATGGACAAAGCCGACATTAGACGCGGCCAACCTACCGTGCATAAAAAATGGAACGAAACCATTGCAATTCTATCAGGTGATTTGATGATGATTAAGGCTATTGATTTATTGTGCGAAAGCAAACATCAAAACTTAGCCGAGTTAATTAAATTGTTTAATACCACCGCTGCCGAGGTATGCGAAGGCCAGCAATGGGATATGAACTTTGAAACAATAGACCACGTTTCGGAAGAAGAATATTTAAACATGATTACGCTTAAAACTGCTGTATTGATTGGTTGCAGTTTAAAACTTGGTGCTATGGTTTCGGGTGCATCTCATGCCGATGCCGAACACCTGTATCAATTTGGTAAAAACATTGGCATTGCGTTTCAGATACAAGATGATATTTTAGATAGTTTTGGCGAAGGTGATAAAGTTGGTAAAAAAATTGGAGGCGATATTTTAGCCAATAAAAAAACATTGCTTTTAATTGAAGCTAAACAATTAGCAACAGGCCAACTTAAAACTGATTTAAACAATTGGTTGTTAGCTACCGAGTATAATCCAGATGAAAAAATAAACGCCATATTAGCTATTTACAATGCTTGCCAAGTGCGCCAAAAAGCCGAGCAACTTAAAGAGCAATACTTACAATTGGCATTTAAACATTTGGCCCAAGTAAGTGCACCAACCGAAAATACTACACCGCTTAAGCAAACAGCCATTGATTTAATGGAGCGCATGAGCTAACACATTGCTTTTGCCATCACACACTAACACATATTTCAATTTATTTACTTCGCCAATTTCGGCCATTGCAATACCTAGTTCGTTGCATTTAATGTTAGGCAATAGCGCCCCGCACGAGTTGTGTGTACTTGCAGCTCATGAGTTGCAAAATTATTTACAAACCCAACAACAATGGGAACATAATTTTGGTTTAGCAACTTCGCAAACAGGCAGTATTATAGGCAAAATGTTTGGTGTTTTGGTGGTGCAAAACAGCCAAAATCAAATAGGTTATTTGGCTGCATTTTCTGGTAAATTGGCAGGTGCAAATCATCACCCCAAATTTGTGCCCCCCGTATTCGACTTGTTAACCGAGGATAGTTTTTTGCACCAAGGCATGCAAAAACTTACTACACTTATTGATGAAATTAACCAACTTGAAAGTGATAACCCCAAAAATCAAAGCCGCATTAAACAACTTAAAGCTGAGCGCAAACAACACTCCATCAACTTACAACAGCGAATATTTACGCACTACAACTTCATCAACCAAAAACAAGTAAGCAAAAACATATTGGATATTTTTAAAACGGCTGAATATAAAAATCCTCCTGCTGGTGCGGGTGAGTGTGCCGGGCCTAAACTACTTCAATATGCCTTTCAATATCAACTAAAACCATTAGCGTTAGCCGAGTTTTGGTGGGGCCAATCTCCTAAATCAACCACATGGAAACACGGCCATTTTTATGCGTGCTGTAAAGAAAAATGCGAACCCATTTTGGCCCACATGTTATCGTAAAAAATTGTTCGGGTTACTTTTACCATTTGTTAATTCTATTTTAACATTTTAGTTAACAAATCTTAAATTTTAAGATTTTTAAAAATTTAACGCTCAAGCGTATAGGGTAGCACCTATTGTTCGTCACTTTTTTATTTGGGTTGAAGGACTATACTCGCGGCAAAATTCTGAAAAGTGAAAAAAATCAAAACAAGTGCTGTTTTAATAGCTTCAATAATAAGTTTAACAGCTATTGCACAAACAGATACGGTTGCATTAAGTGATGTAAAAATCACCACAAACCGATTGCAAAACACAACTCGTACCATTAATCAAAGTACTGCTACTTTAACCCGTGCAGATTTAAAAAAGCTATCAGGCAGCACAGCAGCAGATTGGCTAGGTACTGTTACCGGAATTGACATTCGTCAACGCGGGCCTTTGGGTGTACAAACAGATATGGGCATCAGAGGAGGCTCATCAGACCAAAGTTTAATGCTTATAAATGGACTTAAATTAAGCGATCCACAAACAGGGCATCACCAATTTAACTTGCCACTAACAAGCGATGCTATTCAACAAATTGATGTGACTAAAACATCGGCATCGCGCATGTATGGTATAAATGCACTTACAGGTGCGGTAAATTTTATTACCAAAGTACCCGATTCAAACCAAGTTTATTTAAGCGAGTTTGTTGGCGATTTCGGTTTATACAGTGCACAAATTGGTGCGGCTATGCATGCAAAAAATGTAGGAACACATGTGGCTTACTCGCGCAGCGTAAGTAGTGGTTATACTAATAACACCGATTTTAAAATTGACAACTTGTTTTACCAAACCTCGGTAAAGGGTAAAAAATCTGACTTTACTGTTTTTGGTGGTTATACCAACAGACGATTTGGTGCAAGAGGATTTTATGTAGTAAACTCTAACGAGTACGAAAGTATTCAAACTACGTTTGCTGGCACATCATACCAGACCAAAATTGGCCGATTAGTTTTAAAAGCACAAGGCTATTACAGGTACAATCAAGATCATTATGTATATATAAGATCCAATCCTGCCATTTACCAAAACCGCCATTTTTCGCATACTGCTGGTGCCGAGTTGCATGCAACATATGCATCAAAACTCGGTGAAACAGGAGTTGGCTTTGATGCTCGCTATGAAGAATTAAATAGCAATAATTTAGGCAAACGCCAACGCGATATACTAGGTGCATTTATTGAACATCGTGTAAAATTAATGCGTAAAAAACTTACCATTACTCCGGGTATGTATGCCAATAAAATTGCTGATAACTTTAGTTTCTTTCCGGGCATTGATGCAGGTTATACCATTAACAAATACTTTATGTTATTTGCAGGTAGCAGCAAAGCCATGCGCTTGCCTACCTACACCGATTTATACTACCGCGGACCAAGCAATATTGGTAATGCCAATTTAAAACCCGAAGAAGCTATATCAACAGAGGGTGGTGTAAAGTTTTGGGGTAAAAACTTATTTGCAAGTATTGCTGCTTTTAATCGCACATCAACCAATTTAATTGATTGGGCTAAAAATGGATCGAGCACCACTTGGCAGCCACTTAATGTAAACCATGTTACGTTTAATGGTATTGAAACCAACATACAAGCTTCGTTTAAAAACATTTTACAACAAATAAGAGTTGGCTATACTTATATTAATGCAAATATTTATCAATCAGAAAACTACCTAAGTCGATATGCCTTAAGTAATATTAGACACCATGCCACAGGAGTGGTTAACTTAAGTTATCACAAAAACATAACTCACAGCATAACAGTGCGCCATGTAAACAGAGAGCTATTAGCTGATTACACCTTATTTGACAGCAAGTTGACTTACCAACTTAAGCCTTTTAATTTTTATGTTGATGTAAGTAATCTTTTTAATAAAAAATACACTGAAGCTGGATATGCAACTATGCCAGGGCGTTGGTTTAAAATTGGTTTCGATTATAAGTTGCAATAGATTTTTAACTTTAAGTAGCTAAAATCAATACAAATATTATTTTTGCTTGATTTTAGAATTAACAATAAGATAAACTAAAGATATATGGCAGAAGTAATACGCATGCCCAAGATGAGTGATACGATGACCGAAGGTGTTATTGTATCGTGGTTAAAGCAAGTGGGCGATGATATTAAACCAGGTGATATTTTGGCGGAAGTTGAAACCGACAAAGCCACGATGGAATTAGAAAACTATGTTAAAGGCACTTTGTTGCACATAGGAATTCCGGCTGGTGGTAGTGTTCCTGTTGATGCATTAATTGCTATTGTAGGACAAAAAGGCGATGATATTACAGCATTACTAAGCGGTGCATCTGCCTCTGCTGCTCCTGCAGCAAAAGCCGAAGAGGTAAAAACAGAAACAGTAAGCACACCAGTGGTACAAGCTCCTGCTGCTAACTCATCAACCGACTCACGCGTAAAAGCATCGCCATTAGCTAAAAAAATTGCTGACGAAAAAGGTATTGATATTAATAGCATTAGCGGCAGTGGTGATGGTGGACGCATTGTAAAACGCGATGTAGAAACATACACTCCCGCAAGTAAAGGTGCTTCAAAATCAACGGTGGTATTGCCAACTGTGGTAGGCCAAGAAAGTTTTGATGAAGTTCCTGTATCGCAAATGCGCAAAGTAATTGCACGCAGATTAAGCGAAAGCAAACACACTGCACCTCACTTTTACTTAACCATGAGCATAAACATGGATAAAGTAATTGAAGCGCGTAAAGCCATGTTGGAATACAGCCCAGTAAAAATATCTGTTAATGATATTATTATTAAAGCAGTAGCTGGTGCATTACGTAAAAATCCTGCGGCTAACTCAAGCTGGTTGGGCGATAAAATTAGATACAACCACCATATTAATATTGGTGTGGCTGTAGCTATTGAAGATGGCTTAATTGTACCAGTAGTAAAATTTGCCGATAGCAAAAGCTTATCGCACATTAGTGCCGAGGTAAAAGAACTTGCCGATAAAGCTAAAAACAAAAAATTACAACCAAGCGAGTTTGAAGGAAACACCTTTACCATATCAAACTTAGGTATGTTTGGTATTGATGAGTTTACCGCAATTATTAATCCACCAGATGCTTGTATTTTAGCCGTTGGTGCAGCAAAAGAAACTGTAATTGTAGAAAACGGACAAATGAAAATTGGTCAGGTTATGAAAGTTACCTTAAGCTGCGATCATCGTGTGGTGGATGGAGCTGTAGGTTCTGCATTCTTAAAAACATTAAAAGAGTTGTTGGAAAACCCAGTTAAATTATTGGTTTAACAACTTGCTTAAGCACATATTTAAAAGCCGATTCATACCATTGAATCGGCTTTTTTCATGTCCCTACTTCAACCCCAAAAGTATTTTAAGCGCATCGGTAACTTTTGTTACATATTTTTAACACACAACTACTTACCTTTACATATCAAAAAAAATACCCTTAACAATAAACGATATGAAAAAAAACATGGGCACTGCCGATCGATTAATTAGATTAATTGTTGCAGCCGTAATTTTGGGATTAAGTTTTACGCACGTTATTACTGGTATGCTAGCAACTATACTTGTGGTGCTAGCAGCAGTTTTTGCATTAACCAGTATGGTTAGCTTTTGTCCGTTATATACCTTAGTTGGTATAAATACGTGCAAAACCAAGTAGCAAACTAAAATTGTACTAAAAGCAAAGCCACTCCAACTTGGGTGGCTTTATTTTTTATAAACCACGCAAAATCAAGTTGTAGGAAAAAAGTTTTGCATTCTAATTTTTATTTTTACCTTGCACTCGGAAATTCTTCCATCGCTCAGGCACAATCTGCCCAACAAAAAAACTTCAACGTTATTTTAGGTAAACCGTGCAGAGCAAAACTTTCATTCAAAAAATTTAAAATCAATTTTTTTATTTGATGCACAATAAGTCAACCTTATCCGATATGCTTATTTCGGAATTACGTGAAGTAGCTACCTCGCTAAATATTGCTGGTGCCGACACGCAAACCAAAACAGAACTAATAAGCGGAATATTAAAACAACAAGAGTTAGCAGGTGGTGTAAAAAAATCAACCAAAGCTAACACCGAGGCAACTGATGCTACGCCCGCAAAAAAAGTAGCTCGCCCAAGACGCAAAAAAACAGAAGAGCCGGTAGTAAGTGAAGAGCAAATGCTCGATACTTCATCAGATAGTTTGTTAGAAGATATTGACTTTAACAAAGAAGGTGTAGTTACGGAAGTGAAGATAGAAGCTCCGCAACAAGAAGCTCAACCTAACATTACAGAAACTACCCAAGCACCCGAAAACGAAGTACCGGTTGTACAGCAAAATCAACCCAACCAACCCCAACATAATAACGGGCCTAATTGGAAAGACAAACGCAACAACGAACGTAACGAACGCAATGAGCGTATACAACAACAACAAGCTTTATTACAAGAGCTAGAAGGTATTGTAAGCAGCGAAGGTGTTTTAGAAACCATGCAAGATGGATATGGTTTTTTACGCTCAAGCGACTACAACTACATGCCATCGCCTGATGATATTTATGTATCGCCATCGCAAATAAAACTATTAGGATTAAAAACGGGTGATACCGTAAGAGGTAGCATTCGTCCTCCAAAAGAAGGCGAAAAATACTTTGCATTAATAAAGGTAGAAAACGTTAACGGACGCACATCGGCCGAAATTAGAGACCGTGTAGCGTTTGAACATTTAACACCTCTTTTCCCTGATGAAAAATTAAACCTATCAAACAACTCAGCTTCATACTCAACCCGTATTATTGATTTGATTGCGCCTATTGGTAAAGGCCAACGTGGTTTAATTGTTGCACAACCTAAGACAGGTAAAACCATTTTGTTAAAAGATATTGCTAATGCAATTGCCAAAAATCATCCAGAGATTTACCTGATAATTTTACTAATTGATGAGCGCCCAGAAGAGGTTACAGACATGCAACGCAGCGTTCGCGCAGAGGTTGTAGCCAGTACCTTTGATGAGCCTGCCGAAAAACATGTTAAGCTTGCTAATATTGTTTTAGAAAAAGCTAAACGTATGACTGAGTGCGGACATGATGTGGTAATTTTATTAGACTCGATTACACGTATGGCTCGTGCATTTAATACAGCACAACCAGCATCGGGTAAAATTTTATCGGGTGGTGTTGATGCCAATGCATTGCACAAACCAAAACGCTTTTTTGGTGCCGCACGTAAAATTGAAAATGGTGGCTCGCTTACCATTATTGCAACTGCTTTAACAGAAACAGGAAGCAAAATGGACGAGGTTATTTTTGAAGAATTTAAAGGAACTGGTAACATGGAACTTCAATTGGATAGACGTTTGGCCAACAAACGTATTTACCCAGCTATTGATATTGTTGCAAGTAGTACCAGACGCGAAGATTTGTTGTTAGACAAAGCCACATTGCAACGCGTATGGATTTTACGTAACCATATTGCAGATATGAATGCGGAGGAAGCGATGAACGTAATGATTAAAAACATGAAGAACACCAACAGCAATGAAGAGTTCTTAGCCTCGATGAATGGATAATTTTAGCTTATCATACGGTAAACTAAAAATAACTTTACAGGCACGTACATTAACTTAAATTTGCGCCCATTATTAAACAAAATTAAAACGATATATTATGACAATGTTAGTAGGTAAAAAAGCTCCTGTATTTAAAGCTTCAGCTGTGGTAAACGGTGGCGAGTTTGTAGAGGACTTTTCGTTAGAACAATTTATTGGCAACAAGCATGTGGTATTTTTCTTTTACCCACTTGATTTTACATTTGTTTGCCCAACAGAAATTATCGCTTTTCAACGCAGATTAGCTGAGTTTGAAGAACGCGGTGTTGCTGTAGTAGGCTGCTCTATAGATTCTAAATTTAGCCATTGGGCTTGGTTAAATACCCCACAAAACGATGGTGGTATCCAAGGTGTAAAATTCCCTTTGGTAGCAGATGTAAACAAAACTATTGCACTTAACTATGGTGTATTAGCTGGTTACTACAACTACGATGATAATGGTGATATGATTTGGATTGGCAACCAAGGCGAAGATAGCGTTGCTTACCGCGGTTTATTTTTAATTGATAAAAACGGTATTGTGCGTCACCAAGTTGTTAATGATTTACCATTAGGCCGTAGCGTTGATGAAACCTTACGCATGGTTGATGCATTACAATACTTTGAACAAAATGGTGAGGTTTGCCCTGCTGATTGGAACAAAGGTAAAGATGGCTTAAAAGATAATGCAGAAGGTATCGCATCATACTTAGCTTCACACTAAGCAATAATTAAACTTAACTATAAAAGCCGTCCCGAACTTGTTTCGGGGCGGCTTTATTTTTGTAATTTATTCATCAACAAAAAAGGTTGCCACCGTATAAATGATGGCAACCTTTTAGGTATTGAACAATAAATGTTTAGTTAAAATCTGGTAAACTAGTTTTAGCTGTACTTGCAGGTAAAACAGGTAACTTAGCAGCTTCGGCAGACAACTCACCAGTTAATGCATTTAAAAATGCTTCAATGTTGGTTAATTCCTCTTCGGTAAATTTCTTATCCAATTGCAACTCGCCCATAATGGCAATAGCATCTTTTAAGTTCCACACGCTACCATCATGAAAATACGGATAAGTATGTGCTACGTTACGTAAACTTGGCACTTTAAAAAAGTACTTATCTCCCTCCTCTTTAGTCACCTCTTTTCTCCCTTCATCATGCTTTTTACTTCCAGTTAAAGTCCAGTAATCTTTTTTCACCCCAAACTTTTGAAACATATTACCACCTACAGTTGCACCCATGTGGCAAGTAACACATCCTGCATTAATAAAAGTTTCCATACCTTTTTTCTCAACATTGGTTAATGCATTGGCATCACCACCTAAATAAGTATCAAAACGAGATGGAGTTAATAACGTGCGTTCAAACACACCAATAGCATTGGCAATGTTATCATAGGTTACAGGATTTGCATCGCCCGGAAAAGCCGCCTTAAACCAATCTTGGTATGCAGGAATTGATGCAATACGATTTACAGCAAACTCCTCATGTGGGGTAGCCATTTCAACAGGATTCAAAATCGGACCTTTGGCTTGTGCTTCCACATCAGCCGCACGGCCATCCCAAAATTGTGTGGTATGCAACGCTGCATTTAAACTTGTTGGCGAGTTACGGCCACCAAATTGCCATTTATGACCAGGTGAAGTTGGCAAATTATCAACCCCATAACTTGCCAAATTATGACAGCTATTGCAGCTAATAACTCCACTTTTACTCAGGCGCGCATCAAAATACAATGCTTTACCTAATGCTATTTTTTCGGCATTGGGTAAGTTTTTAGCATTAATAGCCGAATCGGGCAAAATGCCAAAATAATCGTTGCCTTGCTTAATCAATTTCTGATCAGCTTCGGGCAAACTACTTAAATCAACCTTACCATCTTTACTATCGGTAGGGTTACTTTGGTTGTTACAAGCAATTAAGCCGTAACCCATAGCAGCAAAGGCTAACGCTGCAATTAGTTGTGTTTTTTTCATATTCGGTTTGTAACTATTTTTTTACGAAGTTAGGATTACCAAAGCAGTTGTCAACCCCTATAACTTTGCCTTATCCTGCAACCATTCTGTTAATTATCTGCTATTGTGTTTTAAAATAAGGGTATGCAAAAAAGGCCACTTAATTTAAGTGTTGACAAAGTGGATTAAAAGGTTACCTTCGCACCTCAATTATTTGTACTATTTTAGGATAAATAGTGCAGTTAGCATTCAACACCAAACAGTAATTTATATAAATGAAATTATCTCAGTTTAAATTTAACTTTACCGAGAGCCTTATTGCTAAGTATCCGGCTGATGTTCGCCACGACAGCAAAATGATGGTACTTGACCGCAAGAAAGGTAAAATTGAACACAAAGCTTTTAGCGACATCCTGAACTATTTTGATGATAGAGATGTGATGATTAACAATAACACCAAGGTTTTTCCGGCACGTTTATACGGTAGCAAAGAAAAAACTGGTGCCAAAATTGAAGTTTTCTTGTTGCGCGAGCTAAACAAAGAAATGAAACTTTGGGATGTATTGGTTGATCCGGCACGTAAAATCCGTGTAGGTAATAAATTATATTTTGGTGATGATACCTTAGTTGCCGAAGTGGTTGATAATACTACTTCTCGCGGACGTACCATTCGTTTTTTGTTTGATGGTACTGATGAAGAACTTTGGAAATTAATTGAGAAATTAGGCGAAATGCCTATTCCTAAATACATGAACCGTGCGGTTGAAAAATTGGATAAAGACCGTTTTCAAACCATTTTTGCTAAACACATTGGTGCTGTTTCGCCACCAAGCGCTGGCTTACACTTTACCAAAGAGTTAATGATGCGCATGGAAATTAAAGGAGTAAACTTTACTGAGGTTACTGTACACAATGGCTTAGGAGCTTTTCGTGCTGTGGAGGTTGAAGATTTAACCAAACACAAAATGGATAGCGAGTTTTTTGATATCCCTACCGATACATCAAAAATTGTAAACAAAGCATTAGACGAAAAACAAAAGATTTGCGCAGTTGGTTCATCGGTTATGCGTGCTATCGAGTCTTCAGTTTCATCAACAGGCAGATTAAACGTAAACAGTGGTTGGACAGATAAATTCCTTTTCCCTCCGCATGATTTTAAAATAGCCAATTGCATGATTACTAATTTCCATCCACCAGAATCAACCCTATTAATGCTAAGTGCAGCATTTGCAGGTTACGATGAATTGATGGAAGCTTACCAAGAAGCCATTAAAAAGAAATACAAGTTTATGGCCTACGGTGATGCATTATTAATCATCTAATTTAAGATATAAAATAACAAAAAAGTCTCGCATTGTTGCGAGACTTTTTTGATTTAGCGCAATTCCGTTATTTTAGTACAATCATGGAATCAACCTTACATCATTTTGAGCAATTGGATATCAGAACTGGTACCATTAAAGAAGCACGTGTGTTTGAAAAGGCACGCAAGCCAGCCTATCAATTACTCATTGATTTTGGAGCAGAAATTGGCCTTAAAAAATCATCAGCCCAAATTACCGAATTGTACCAGCCACAAAACTTAGTGGGCATGCAGGTAATTGCGTTGGTTAATTTACCTCCAAGGCAAATTGCCAATTTTATTAGCGAGTGTTTGGTGCTAGGAGCGGTTAACACGGATGGAAGTGTGGTGTTACTTCAACCCCAACAAGCGGTAGCCAACGGATTGAAAATTGCTTGAGGAAAACTGACTATTGTAGAATGAAGGTTGGAAAACTAAAGACCATAAACCACTCAACCAATAACAAATCAACCCCAAATTATTACCTTGCAGCATGCCTAAAAATAAAAACGCATTTATACGTTACCGCATAATTGATGGGGCTTTACGCAACAAACACAAGCGTTACCCATCTAAACAAGATTTAATAGAAGCTTGCCAAGGATTGGGCAGTGTAAGTGCGCGCACTATTGATAGCGATATTTATGATATGAAATTTGATGAGGAGTTAGCTTATCAAGCACCCATTGAATACGACCGTAAATTGCGCGGCTATTATTACACCGACCCTAACTACAGCATTAATAATTTACCTTTAAAACAAGAAGACTTATATGCGTTGGAGTTTGCTTGCTCTTTGCTTAAACAATTTGAAGGCATTGGCCCAATACAGCAGTTTATGCAATCGGTTGAGAAAATTGAAGACTACGTAAACCTGCGCAGTGTTTATGGCAATGATGATTTTTTGCAAATTATTGAAACTGAAAAAAGCCTAAGCCAAAAAGGTAACGAATATTTAAGTCCGCTTTTATTAAGCATTAAAGAGCAACAAGCGGTAATGATGCATTACCAAGGCTTTGGACATACCGAAATTAAGCACTACCAGCTACATCCGTATGTTTTAAAGGAATACCGCAACCGTTGGTACGTAACAGGCATGTTGGTTGATAAAAACAGAATTCAAACTTTTGCATTGGAGCGCATCAAACAAATATTACCTACTACTACCAACTTTACCCGCGATACAAATTTTAAACCGGCAGAGTATTTTAAACACTCCTTTGGTATATCGGTTCACGATTACGAATCACAATTAATTACCTTGAGTTTTAGTCCTACCGAGGCACCATACATTAAAAGCCAACCTTTGCATCAAACCCAACAAATAGTAGTTGATAATGAAACGGAATTTAAAATTACGTTAGATGTTATCCCATCATATGAATTAAAATCGCAGATATTAAGTTATGGCGATAAGGTAAAGGTGGTTTCGCCCCAAGAGTTAAAAACCGAATTGGCACAAACTTTAAAACTTGCCTTAAAAAACTACCAATAACCAACATTAACCCAAGGTTATTTTTACTGATATATTCCATGTTTTAGAAGAATACTTAAAAATTTGCGGTAATACCACATATTTTCCTATTTTTGCACGGCAAATAATAGAAGGTATTGTTTGCTATGATAAACGACAAAGCTAAGTTTTACGGTGAAGGATTAACGTTTGATGACGTGTTGTTGCTTCCCGCCTTTTCTGAAGTTCTCCCTCGTGAGGTTAATACTTCAACCCAATTAACAAAAAACATACGTATTAATGTGCCCATTATTTCGGCAGCAATGGATACTGTTACCGAATATAGCTTGGCTATTGCCATGGCACAATCGGGCGGTATAGGCATGTTGCACAAAAACATGAGCATTGAGCGCCAAGCCGAAGAGGTACGCAAGGTAAAACGTAGCGAAAGCGGAATGATTATGGACCCTGTAACTTTACCTGTTACAGCAACCTTAAAAGAAGCTCATAAAATAATGAGCGAAAATAAAATTGGTGGTATTCCTATTGTTGACGACAACTTTAAGTTGATGGGTATTTTAACCAACCGCGATTTAAGGTTTGAAAAACAATTGAGTAAAAAAGTTACTGAGGTAATGACTAAAGACAATTTAGTTACAGCACCGCAAGGAACTGATTTCAAAAAAGCCGAATCAATTTTACAGAAATATAAAATTGAGAAATTACCGGTAGTAGATAAAAAAGGCAAATTAATTGGCCTAATTACTTACCGCGATATTTTAAAAGTAAAAGATAACCCTAACGCTTGTAAAGATAAACACGGCCGTTTAATGGTTGGTGCAGCAGTAGGTGTTACCCCCGAAACACAAGATCGTATTGCAGCATTAGTAAAAGCTGGGGTTGATGTTATTACTATTGATACTGCACATGGCCATAGTGCTTTTGTATTAAACGAAATTAAACGTTTACGCAAAATGTTCCCTGCGCTTGATATTATTGCAGGTAACGTTGCCACTGGCGATGGAGCAAAAGCATTGGTTAAAGCTGGTGTTGATGCCGTTAAAGTAGGTGTTGGTCCGGGTTCTATTTGTACCACACGTATTATTGCTGGTATTGGTATGCCACAGTTATCGGCTATTTATGATGCAGCCAAGGCTATTAAAACCAGTGGTGTGCCTATTATTGCCGATGGTGGTATACGTTATAGTGGTGATATTGTAAAAGCATTAGCCGCAGGTGCAAGTACGGTAATGAGTGGTGGTATTTTTGCTGGAACTGAAGAGTCGCCAGGAGAAACCATCATATTTGAAGGACGTAAGTTTAAATCGTATCGTGGTATGGGTAGTATTGAGGCCATGAAAGAAGGCAGCAAAGACCGTTATTTCCAAGATGCAGAAGAAGAAATTGCCAAGCTAGTACCAGAAGGTATTGTGGGCATGGTAGCTTACAAAGGCAGCTTAAAAGACGTGGTTTACCAATTTACTGGTGGTTTGCGTGCTGGTATGGGTTATGTAGGTGCTAAAAACATTACCGAATTACAAAAAGCTAAGTTTGTAAAAATAACTGGTGCTGGTGCTAAAGAAAGCCACGCTCATGATATTACCATTACCAAAGAAGCTCCTAACTACAGTAAAAAATAATTAATCTATAACTCTTCGAAGGCCGTCCAAATTGGATGGCCTTTTTTGTTTAGTGCCCTATGTAGTTCAAAAAAACTTTGGATTGATATAGCATAAAAACAGCACTGAAAGTGCGAAATACTGATGCGAGATGGTGAAACCTCTCGCAATTTGAGAATAATTTAAAGTACATGCAATCATATTAAACTAACTATGTAAATAGTTTACGTAATTAGGTTTCATCCGTCTTTTTTTATTTTATATCTTACCTCGCAAATACAATGCGAAGCGAAGGCATAACTTTGAACCCGATTATGAGCACAGATTACAACCAATTATTTCAACAAGAGTTTACCAAACTTAACCCCGAGCAACAAGCTGCCGTAACTACCACTGAAGGTCCGGTGTTGGTTATTGCTGGCCCAGGCACTGGTAAAACACAAATTTTGGCTGCACGTATTGCCAACATCATTAGCGTTGCCGATAATAAGGCTGAAGATGTATTGTGTTTAACTTATACCGATGCTGGCGCTATTGCCATGCGTAAACGTTTATTGCAGTTTATTGGTCCTGATGCTTACAAGGTTGAGGTGCAAACTTTCCATGCGTTTTGTAACATGGTTATTCAAGAAAACTTGGACCATTTTGGTTTGCGTGGATTGGATGCCATAAGCGAATTAGAACAAATAGAATTTGTACATCAAATTATAGATGGTTTTCCTAAAAATCATCCACTAAAAAGATATACGGGTGATGTGTATTACGAAACCAAAAAATTATTGGGTTTGTATGAGCAAATGAAACGCGAAAACTGGACGGCTGCATACCTACACCAACAAGTTGATTTGTATTTAGAAGACATTAAAACGCGTGACGAATACATCTACAAAAAAACAACCAAATACGGCAATGCAGGCGAGCTAAAACAAAAAGTGTATGATGCAGAAGCAAACAGAATGGTGCAATTAAAAGCAGCTGCCGATACGTTTGACACTTATCAAAACTTATTAAAAAAACACGGCCGTTACGATTTTGCCGATATGATTTTATGGGTGATTGATGCGTTTAAGCAAAAGCCTGATATGTTAAGTCAGTACCAAGAAAAGTATCAATATTTTTTGGTGGATGAATACCAAGATACAAGTGGTGCACAAAACGAAGTGTTGCAACTTTTAATACAATATTGGGATAGCCCCAATGTGTTTTGTGTAGGCGATGATGATCAATCTATATACAGATTTCAAGGTGCTAACGTGGAGAATATTCAACACTTTAAAAAGGTGTATCAACCACAAGGATTAACAGAAATTTCGTTGGTAGAAAACTACCGCAGTACCCAATACATTTTAGATGCAGCAAAAGCGTTAATCAGCAACAATAAAGTTAGGCTCGACCCTAACAAAACTTTAGTTGCTAAAAATGCTGCGCTCGCTAACTTAACCATCAAACCAACCCTACTGGAGTATTATAACTTGGCGCATGAAGCAGTTGGTATTGCACAACAAATTGAACGCTTAAAACAACAAGGAACTAAGCTTAGCGAGATAGCCGTAATTTACCGCAAACATGCGCAAGCGGAAGATATTATTAAATACCTTCAAGCAAAAAATGTTGGCGTTAATACCAAAAAGAAAGTTGACATTTTGCATGAGCCTTTAATAAAAAAAATTGTACAAATGTTGCGTTATGTATCAGCCGAAAACCATAAAGCTAATACAGGCGAAGCTTTTATTTATGAGTTGTTGCATTTCGATTTCTTTAAAATTCCGCCCATTGAAATTGCACGTATATCGGTAAATGTTTCGAGCAAAAATTTTAGCGAACGTAAAACTACTTGGCGCGAAGAAATTCGTAATGCTATCAGAAAAAAACCTACCGATTTATTTACGCAAGAATTGCAACAAGGCAAAGAATTGGCTTATGCATCAAAAATTATTGAAGGTTGGATACGTGATGGAATAAACTTAACCACGCAACAATTAATTGAACGTATTATAAACGAAAGTGGTTTATTGGCGCAATGTTTAACCGGGGCTGATAAACGCTGGAACATGCAACTGTTGCATACCTTTTTTGACTTTGTAAAAAGCGAGTGCAGCCGTAAACCCAAAACTACAGTTAAGCAATTGCTAGAAACCATTGATTTGATGATGAGCCAGAAAGTGGCATTATCAACTCAACTTATTGCCTTTGCTGAGGATGGGGTAAATTTCCTTACAGCACATTCATCAAAAGGATTAGAGTTTGAACATGTGTTTATGATGGGTTGCACCACTAAAGCTTGGGAAAAATCGGCCAATAACTTTGATTTTAAATTACCTGACAACATATTTACTGATGCAGAAAATGTTTCGGGTGAAGACGAAGATGCTGAAAGTCGAAGGTTATTTTATGTAGGCATGACCCGTGCAAAACGCGAGTTACACATAAGCTACGCTAAGTTTGATAACAACGGAAAAGATTTAGAAAAAAGCCGATTTGTAGCCGAGCTAGAAACGCATGCACAGTTACAAACGCAGTTTGTTTCGTTAGCAGATGAAGCGTTGGTTGACTTTACCTTGCATGTGTTGCAAAGTGTAAAAGCGCAAGCACCAGCAAGTTTATTTGATAACGAATTTGTAGATGAATTGCTGCAGAAATACTCGTTAAGTGTTACACATTTAAACAACTATTTAAAATGCCCTACTGCATTTTATTTTAACAATTTAATTCGTGTACCTGCCCCATTAAGTGCAGCCATGACATTTGGTAGTGCTGTGCATTATGCACTTGAAATGTTGTTTAGAAACATGAATGCCAACCCCGAAAAAACATTTGGTTCGGTTGACGAATTTATGAAAGACTTTAAATGGTACATGCGAAGATTTGAAGATGCATTTACCGAAACCGAATACAAGCGCAGGATAGAATATGGCGATGAAATTTTGCCTAAGTTTTATGATAAATACATTGGTCAGTGGAATAAAATTACCAGCATTGAGCGCAGCTACCGTAATGTGGTAATGGATGGTGTGCCCTTAAATGGTAAGTTAGATAAAATTGAATTTGATGGCAACAATGTAAATGTGGTTGATTATAAAACTGGTCAGTTTGAACGTGCCAAAACGAAATTTGGCCCGCCCAATTTAGAGCGAGTTGAGAAGGCAAAAGCAGAAGATAAAGACATTAAATTTGAGGATGAATTTGGGGGTGATTATTGGCGTCAGGCGGTGTTTTATAAAATATTAATTGATGCTGATAAAAACACAACTTGGCAAATGCAAAGTGCCGAGTTTGATTTTGTAGAACCCGATAAAGCCACCAACGAATACATTAAGCAACGTGTACTTATTACCAATGATGATGTAGAAATAGTTAAACAACAAATTACATCAACCTATACCAAAATAAAGGCCAAGGAATTTAGCCAAGGCTGTGGTAAAGATGAGTGTACTTGGTGCGATTTTGTGAGCACTTACTACAGCACTAATAATAGTACATTACCCTTAACTGAGCTAAAATTGGAAGATGAACTTTAAGCCAAAAAATCGCTAAAGTCTCTTTCTAACTCCACAAACAAATCAATAAAGGTGGCCATATCATTTCGTAATCTGATATGGATGCGCGATACTTTATCTCGTAATTCGGGAGATGGAGTTAATTGCAAACGCTGAATGTCGTTTTCGTGTTGCTTCACATCATGACGTAAAATGTCGATGACTTCGCGTTGCCTAATAAATCTGTTTTGAAAACGCTCAACCATAGCGGCAAACGATTTGGTGTAAAATGTGGGGATGAAATCTGCTAATTGCGCTTGCATCTTAGCTAATTCGGCTTTGTAAAAATCAATTTCGCGAAGCCATTTTGCATACTCAACATCATGAGCTGCTTTTACTGCTGGTGCTGCCATACGATTTTATTTTTTGATTGGGAGAGTGAAGATAAAAACGTAACTTATTAAAAACAAGCAATCTGTGTTAAATTTTATGTTTTGGTGGATAAAGTTAAGCCCCTGATTGGCTGTAAATTGACAAATATCCTGTGCATGGGCGCCTAATTCTTATATTTTTGCGCCACTTAATAAAAAACATCACACATGGAATTTAGAATAGAACATGACACCATGGGCGAGGTAAAAGTACCTGCCGACAAGTATTGGGGCGCTCAAACAGAACGTTCACGCAATAACTTTAAAATTGGTCCTGAGGCTAGCATGCCTAAAGAGGTTATTCATGCTTTTGCTTATTTAAAGAAAGCTGCAGCACATGCCAATTGCGATTTAGGCGTTTTATCTGCCGAAAAACGCGATTTAATTAGCCAAGTGTGTGATGAAATTTTAACAGGTGCACTTGATGCCGAGTTTCCATTAGTAATTTGGCAAACAGGTAGCGGAACTCAAAGCAACATGAATGCCAACGAGGTTATTGCTTACCGCGCACATGTTTTAACTGGAGGTAAATTAACTGACGACACTAAAGTTCTTCACCCAAATGATGATGTAAACAAATCACAATCATCAAACGATACCTACCCTACTGCTATGCATATTGCAGCATACAAAATGGTGGTAGAAACTACCATTCCAGGTATATTGAAGTTACGCAATACACTTGCTAAAAAAGCCGAAGCTTTTAAAGATATTGTTAAAACTGGTCGTACACACTTTATGGATGCTACACCATTAACATTAGGACAAGAGTTTGGTGGCTACGTGCAGCAATTAGATAATGGCATACGTGCATTAAACAATGCATTAGAAATGGTAAAAGAATTAGCTTTAGGTGGTACTGCAGTTGGTACAGGCTTAAACGCACCAAAAGGATACGATGTTTTAGTAGCTAAAAAAATTGCTGAATTTACTGGTCATCCATTTGTTACTGCACCAAATAAATTTGAAGCATTAGCAGCACACGATGCCATGGTTGAATTGAGTGGTGCATTAAAACGTGTAGCAGTTAGTGCCATGAAAATTGCTAATGATATTCGTATGTTATCATCAGGCCCACGCAGTGGTATTGGCGAAATTGTAATTCCTGATAACGAACCAGGTTCATCAATTATGCCAGGTAAAGTTAACCCAACACAACCAGAAGCTATGACTATGGTAGCTGCGCAAGTTATGGGTAATGATGTGGCTGTAACTATTGGTGGTAGCAATGGTCATTTTGAATTAAACGTATTTAAGCCATTAATTGCTGCTAATGTTTTGCAAAGTGCACGTTTAATTGGTGATGCTTGTGTTAGCTTTAACGATAAATGTGCTGAAGGTATTGAGCCAAATAATGATATTATTAAACGCCATTTAGAAAATAGCTTAATGCTTGTTACTGCTTTAAATCCACACATTGGATACGAAAAAGCAGCTAAAATTGCTAAAACTGCACATAAAGAAAACAAAACTTTACGTGAAGCAGCCATTGAGTTAGGTTACTTAACCAACGAGCAATTTGATGCTTGGGTAAGACCAGAAAACATGGTTGGAAATTTGTAATTCGTCTGATTTATTTCAACTTAGATGATAAACGCGGGCTGCCTTTGGGCAGCCCGCGTTATTTTTAGTATACTTGCCCTACATGGAAATGCTTGAACCCATTTGGAAAGGACTTATTACCGGATTGTTGTTTACCCTAACATTCGGTACCGTGTTTTTTTCGCTTATACAAACCAGTATTAAGCGCGGACATGCTAAGGCTTTATTTATTGCCGTTGGCGTATTGTGTAGCGATGCTTTTTACATTGCAGTTTCTTTATTGGGTACTACGTTTATTGCCGATGAAATGCATAAATACGATATGCATATTCGCATTATCGGATTTTCGTTTTTAGCATTTTTGGGCATTCGCTCCATCATAAAAAAAGAAAAAGATCATACTGATGATGCTGCTCCAACAGAGCGCAAAGATGTATTGTATATACTAAAAGGTATTATGCTTAACAGCATCAATCCTATGGTACTAATAAGTTGGATGGGGGTTACTACTTATGTAAAATCAACAAGTTTATTTAACAGCAACCAAACACTATTTTATTTTACCATTGTATTAAGTACCATGTTTGCAACTATGTTTGGTATTGTATACTCAGCCGGAAAATTGCGCAAAGTACTATCAGCACAAAACCTTCATAGGTTAAATGTATTTAGTGGCGCAATATTTTTAGTGTTTTCGTTGGTAATTATTTACCCAGTTTTAATCAAGTGGCTTGGGTTGATGTAAACCCTTTACAACCTACTTACTCCAACGTAACGTTTTTATCATGTGCATTACATCCTTTTTTAAATGCACTAACACAGGAGCTACACTATCGGGGTTTGTTTGTGTGTTAAAATAAAGTGCACCACGCATGTAATTATGTACGCTATCGGTTACATAAAACTGAAAGTTTGTAGCTGTATTTCCACTTAGCTCATACACCATTCCGCTTAAGTTTTCATTTTCAATGTAGGTCTCAAAAATTTCATCGGCTTTTATGGTGTGCTTATAAACTAAGGTACGCGCATCTTCTGCTAAACGCTGCAAATCTTGTGACGATTTTACTTGATCAAAACTTAAATGTAAAGTGGCATTATAAGGTTGGTAGTACACATTGTACCAGCATTTATTTTGAGCCATGCTAAAGTCGGGCAATACGGTTGCATAGTCTGGTATTTCAAAACTAAAACCGCAGTTATTATGGTGGGTTTGATACTTAGTTTGGGTAAACTCAAACCGCTGAAATCCCCTTGGTTTAGGAGTATACTCTTGACTGCATGCAGTAACAAATACTGCCGTAAATATCAAAAATAAAAAATTATAGGGTGTTGCTTTCTGCATTTAATAATTCAACTTTAACACGTTTAATTCTGCGCTTATCGGCCGCTTCAATCACAAATTTAAAATCCTTGTAAATTATCTCGTCACCTTGTTTAGGCATCTCCTCTTCTAGCTCCAATAACATACCTCCAATGGTATCTGCTTCTTTACGTATATCTTCAAAAATATCAGTATCAATTTCCATAAACCTACACATATCGTTTATCAGCATTTTAGCTTCAAACACATAAGTAGTTTCGTTTAAGCGCGAGTAAACGGTTTCGTCCTCATCAAACTCATCATTAATCTCGCCAAAAATTTCTTCCAAAATATCCTCCATGGTAACAATACCTTGTGTACCTCCAAACTCATCAACCACAAAAGCCAAATGCACGCGTTTACTCTGAAAATCTTTTAGCAAATCGTCAATCTTTTTACTCTCGGGTACAAAGTATGGCTTGCGCACTAAAGTTAACCAATTAAAGTCATCCTCTTTGTGCATGTGTGGCAGCAAATCTTTAATGTAAAGAATACCATTTATGTTATCCAAGTTTTCTGAATAAACGGGTACGCGTGAGTAGCCCCAATCGCTAATTTTTAATAATAACTGCTTAAATGGCAAATCAGATTTGATGGCTGATATATCAGGACGTTGACGCATAATTTGCTTCACGTTAATATTCCCAAAGTTTACAATAGATTTAAGAATAATTTTTTCCTCTTTTGGGGTATCAGCTTCGTTAGTTATATCAATGGCATGTGTTAACTCATCAACCGATAATACGTGGCCTTTTTTAGTTACACGTTTATCAATTATTGATGTTGATTTTACCAATACATACACAAAAGGTTTAAGCAATTTATTTAGTGTATACATAGGAAACGCTACAAAGCGCGCCACCTTAACATTATTTTGCGATGCATATATTTTGGGCATTACCTCGCCAAAAAGCACCAATAAAAAGGTAACTAAAACTACCTCAATTAAAAAACCAACAAATGGAGCTTCGCTAAAATTAAATAAAATATCAACTGCTACGGTTGATACCATAACAATAGCAATATTTACAAAGGTGTTTGATATGAGAATTGTGGCTAATAAATGCTTGGGATGCGACAGCAAATAGCTAATGTATTGGGCCGTTCTTGATTCATCGCTATCCGTTAGTTCATCTATTTGCAATTTAGATAAACTAAAAAATGCATTTTCTGAACTAGATATAATTGCTGAACTAATAATAAATAATACAATTACACCCAAACAGATAAATACGGTTACCCACTCAGCTGGGGCTAAAGCGGTGTTAAACACGGCTAACATTAAATTGACCGGAGGCTCTGATGCTAAACTACTTTCCAAAGTTTTATTTTTAAGTTACAAATTGGTATTAAAACGGTAAATCGTCAATACCATTGGCATTGTTTGCGGCAGTAGATGTAGCTTGTGGACCTTCTGTTTCTGCAGATGGTTGTCCATTTTGCACACCTTCTGTATTATTAGGGTTACTGCGCGAACCCAACAAAGTTAAATTATTCGCTCTAATTTTTATGCCACTGCGGTCAACTCCCTGTTGGTCAGTCCATTTTTCTGTTCTTATTTTACCTTCAATGTAAACAGTTGATCCTTTGTGCAAGTATTTATGGGCAATATCGGCCAAGTTATCCCAAAGCTCTACCCTATGCCATTCGGTATCAGTTCTGCGTTCACCAGTTCTGCTATCTGTATAGGTTTCGCTGGTTGCTACACTTATGGTTAAAACTCTACGGGTATTGTTTTGTCCTAATACACGAGGTTGCTCGGGGTCGCGACCTAAATTGCCAATTAAAATTACTTTGTTTACACTCATTGTTAAGTAGTTTGAATTTATTAAATAGAATAGTTGTTGTTAAGGCAATATAGTATTTATGAAACGCTCCAACAAGCGTGGCACTGCAAAATCATGTAATTTAGTAACTGCCACCTTTAAAAAGCCTTGTTCTGCATTGGGTTTAATGTTTTTTCCACCAGCTATCCAAAATGTGGCATATATGGTTTGATGCGTTAGTTGGTGCTTGGTTTGAAATCCGATAGCAAGCTGAGTAGGCGTTGTATCAAACTTATTGGCTAACTCTGGATGAGCCAATAATTCATCAGCATAAAGCACAGGTTGGCTGGTTTCAATTAAAGGAAACTCGAACAAATTATTCCAAATACCCTCGTTACTGCGTTGGCGTATGTAGGTGTTACCCAATTTGTCTTCCACAAAAATATAATTTAAAAACCTATCAATTGGCTTACGCTTAGCCGATTTAACGGGATACTGATACACCTCGTTATTTTTATATGCCATGCACTGCAAACGCAACACACAAGTCTCACATTGGGCCTGTTTAGGTTTACAAACTGTGGCACCAAGTTCCATGATAGCTTGGTTGTGCGTGGCTGCATCCTTCAAATACAGTACTTCATGGGCTAACTCGCTAAATATTTTTTTGCCTTGCGTACTATCAATTGGTGTATCAATAGCAAACACCCGCGAAAGCACACGGTATACATTGCCATCAACCACAGCAACAGGCTCATTAAAAGCAAAAGAGGCAATTGCAGCAGCTGTGTATGGACCTATTCCCTTCAGTTTTATTAATTCTGCATATGTATTGGGAAATTCGCCTTGTAGTTCTTGATGTATAATTCGCGCTGTTTTTAACATATTGGCTGCCCTATTATAATAACCTAAGCCTTGCCAAAGTTTCATTACCTCATCATCATTGGCTAAAGCCAAATCAACCACAGTAGGATATTTATCAGTAAATTTTTGGTAGTAAGGTAAGCCTTGTTCCACACGTGTTTGCTGAAGAATAACCTCCGACAGCCAGATGTGATAGGGATTTTGTGTGTTACGCCACGGCAAATCCCGCTTATTTTTTTTGTACCAATTTATAATGGATGCTAGTGCTGTCATAAGTTTTTGCCCAAGCGAAAATAGTACTCTGATAATTTTTTACATCTTTTAGTGCATTTTGTTTTGAAATTCATACATTTGCAACCCGCTTAAAATTAAGTAGGAACAACACAAACATTTGACTTTAAAGTTATTAATAGTTAAAAACCGTAGAAAATGACAAAAGCAGAAGTAATTGCAGAAATCGCAACAAAAACAGGAATTGAGAAAGCACAAGTTCAAGAAGCAGTTGAGTCTTTCTTTAAAGTAGTAAGAACCTCGATGACAGAAGGAAAAAATGTTTATTTCCGCGGTTTCGGTAGCTTCGTAATTAAAAAGAGAGCTAAGAAAATTGCTCGTAACATCAGCAAAAACACTGCAATGGTGATTGATGAGCATTTTATCCCAAGTTTTAAACCAGCTAAAACTTTTGTAGACAAAGTTAAAAAAAGCGAAACGGTTAAAACTAAAGCAGCTAAATTAGCAGCTAAAGCTTAATGAAAATTACCAGCAAACAAATTTTACTTGTTTCTATTGCGGCAGCTGTTGTAATAACACTGTTTGTAATGGGCTACAAAACTCCTTTTGCATCTAACAGTGCAAAAGGAGTTGCTGTAGTTAGCAAGCAATTTGATGCTGACGCATTTTTATCTGAACAAAAAAGTAAACTAACTCCTGCACAACAAGAGTTGGTTAAAACACTTGAAAGTGATAAAAATAACAAAGAAAATTTAGTGAAGTTAGCCAACCTTTGGGATTCGTTAAATGTTACGTATGGTGGTGCTTATTATACTTATAAGCTTGCCGAACTTGAACAAAACGAAATAACTTGGTTTGCTGCCGGAAGTAAATTTTACAACGTTGCCAACTTTAGTAGTGATAGCCTTATGGGTACCACTGCTATTCAAAAAGCAAAAGAAGCTTACACCAAAGTAATTGAGTTAAATCCTAAAAACCTTCAAGCTAAAAATGCCTTGGCGGTTTGTATTATACAAGGAGATAATGACGTGATGAAAGGCGTAGGCATGCTAAAAGAAGTAGTAGCAACGGATTCGAACAATGTTCAAGCTATTTTCACCCTTGGAATGCTCTCTATTCAGAGCAACCAATTTGATAAAGCACAAGAGCGTTTCGAAAAATTAATAAAAATAGAGCCATTTAATGCCGAATATTACTTTTATTTGGCGGAAGTTTATGCAAAAGGTGGAAATACCCAAAAGGCAATTAAAACCTACGAAACTTGCAAAACCCTCGTTAAAGACAAAGAGGCTAAAAAGGAAATAGAAACAATTATTAACAAACTAAATAAGCTGTAATTATGCCAAGCGGAAAAAAAAGAAAAAGACATAAGATCGCTACGCACAAACGTAAAAAGAGACTTCGTAAAAACAGACATAAGAAAAAGTAATTTTTCTTAATGCTGCTATACATATCTTTTTTGAGTTAGAAAAGATCTTACAAAGTAAACCGTTCACCATTGGGCGGTTTGCTGTTTTTTAAAACACACGTGTTGATATTGTGAACTACGAACTGGTAATTAATAGTCATCAGAACGGTGGGGTTGATATTGCTTTACTTAAAGACAAAAAGCTGATTGAACTGCACCATGAAAAAGCTGACAGCAATTTTGCGGTAGGAGATGTATACTTAGGTACAGTTAATAAACTGATGCCTGGGCTTAATGCTGCATTTATTGATGTTGGCCATGAGAAAGATGCCTTTTTACATTATTTAGATTTAGGTCCGCAAGTAAAATCGCAACTTAAGCACATTAAGTTACTGCGAAGTAATCCACACACCAGTGCATGGCCTGCACTAAACCAAAATGAACCCGACATTGAAAAAACGGGAAAAATCAATCAGGTGCTTCAACGCTTGCAACAAGTTGTTGTGCAAGTTACCAAAGAGCCCATCTCAAACAAAGGCCCACGTTTAACATCACAGCTTTCTTTAGCTGGCAGGTACGTGGTATTGATGCCTTTTGATCAGGTAGTATCTGTTTCCAAAAAAATTGTAAAAACCGAAGAGCGTATCAGACTTAAAAAACTGGTGCAAAGTATTAAGCCCGAAAACTTTGGTGTTATTGTGCGCACTGTTGCCGAAAACCAAAGTGTTGAAGAGCTTGAAAACGACTTAAAGGATTTACTAAAACGTTGGGAGCATCTGTGTACTCAACTAAAAACTGCCGTTCCTGGTCAGAAAATTTTGGGTGAAAGCGAGCGTACGCTTACGCTAGTGCGCGATTTGTTAAACGATGATTTTACTGGAATTTACGTTAACGACAATTATTTACTAAATGCCATTAAAGGCTATGTAGCCAAAAAAGCTCCCGAGTTGGAGAAAATTGTGAAACTACATACTGGCAAACAAACAATTTTTGATTTTTACGGAGTTGATAAACAAATTCGTAGTGCGTTTGGTAAAGAAGTAAACTTTATGGGTGGCTCTTATTTAATTATAGAACACACCGAAGCTCTTCATGTAATTGATGTAAACAGTGGAAGCATTGCTGGCAAAGAAATTAACCAAGACGAAAATGCACTTAAAGTAAACCTAGAGGCTGCTGCTGAAATTGCACGCCAATTGCGTTTGCGCGATATGGGTGGCATTATTGTGGTTGATTTTATTGATCAAAAAACTGCTGGAAACAAGCGTTTGGTTTACGAACGTTTGAAAGATGAAATGAAAGCTGACAGGGCCAAGCACAAAATTTTACCTATGAGTCCGTTTGGCTTGGTACAAATTACGCGTCAGCGTGTGCGCCCCGAAATGAATGTGGTAAATACCGAAAAATGCCCTACTTGCGATGGCACAGGCGAAATTACCAATAGCATTGTAGTGGTTGATGAAATTGAAAATAAGCTGAAGTATTTTGTAGAGAACATGAACATGAAAGGTAGCATTACCATCGAAGTTCATCCTTACATTTATGCTTATTTTACCAAAGGTTTCTTCAACTCTATTCGTTTTAAATGGTTATTTAAATACAAACGTTGGATTAAAGTTAATCCGGTAAACTCGTTACACTTTGGCCAATACCGCTTTTTAAATGCGCAGGCCGAAGAAATCTCTATCTAATTCTGTTATCTTTTATTGGAAAAAATAAGGTTGTGCTTTGTGCGCAGGCCCAATTTTTGTACTAAAGCGTACCGCAAAGGCAAAAAAATAAGCCGGCACTGGTAATCAGTATCAATGCCGGCTTGTGATTTTATATCAATGAAAAAAGTATTGTACGTGTATAATAATAAAAACAGTGCCAACTTTAAATATCACCCAATATATTTTATAACGCACTAATTTACAGTATATTTAATTACACTAGTTTAGCACATACATAGCAAGTGCATATTTTTAAATACACTTGTAGTACATTTTTAGACACCCATTTTGTACACATGACTATACAAGAAGCACAAAACACCGTTGACCAATGGATTAAAACCACAGGCGTTCGTTATTTTAACGAGTTAACCAATACTGCCATGCTAATGGAAGAAGTGGGCGAAGTGGCCCGCATTATGGCCCGACAATATGGTGAACAAAGTTTTAAAGCCAGCGATAAAGAAGTAAACTTAGCTGATGAAATGGCCGATGTACTTTTTGTATTGATTTGCTTGGCTAACCAAACAGGCATTAACTTAACCGAAGCGCTAGAAAAAAACCTAGACAAAAAAACCAAACGCGATGCTACCCGCCACAAGGAAAATGATAAGTTGAAATAAAGAGCTAAAAGATTTAGACACCTGTCATGGGTAACATCAAGTAAAAAGGTAATTCAATTATTCAAAATATTGTTTCATTACTGGTAAGAGGTGTGCTTCAAAGTTGTTTATAATTTCTTTCTGTATCCTTTTTCTATCTTTAGGCTGCATTGCACACAATTCATATTGGCTAATCAATTTGATTGTTGAACCCATCCGAATATAAACCTGCTTTATGGCAAAACCACCATCATACAATCCAATTTTGTAAACGGTTTGCTTGTCTCGTAAAATCAAATACCAATAGTGTAAGCATACACAAGGCTTATTCTCTAGGCAAATAGGAGAATCTATTTCTTCATAAACAAAAATGACTTGTTGATTATTCAAATATTCGGAAATTTCATTAGTAGTTAATTTAAATTCTGCGTGTTCCTTACCAAACTTTGTCATTGCCTGATAATATTTTGAAGAATCACTCCAATTCTGTTGAGGAAAATACCCTTTTGAAGAAACAGTACTATGCCCCCAACCGAACGAACAAGCACAACCTTGTAAAAATATCATCAGGCAAAGTCCATATAAAATTCGCATTAGCATATTTATTAAACTAATGTATTGACCAACCATAAAGAGTTTTTTGAGCATTAATTACTCCTATCAGACTACCAGTAAGCAATTCGAATGGACTGTTATGTTTCAACCCTAAATATAAAGTTCTACTCATAAGTCTAAGATCTGCACCCATAGTCTTATAGGATCCTAATAAATATTTGGCACCCACACTAATCCCTTTACCTAGATATTCTGCATCATGTAAATATCCAGCATATTCTTTCCAACTCCATCCGTCAACCATACCCATATAATCATCCCATCCAGCACCGCCTCGTAGATTTGGATTCCACCAGCGTGGATTTTTCCCTAAATAACTCGGATAACTCCGATTTACATTACCCTTTATCGAGGCATTATCAACTTTAGCATTTGGGTTTTTAGAGGTCCATTTATCCATATATGCTTTACATTTAGCGGCTAATTTATCTTCCCAATGTGTGAATTTATCAACTACGTTCGCAATGTCACCCAAATTTCCTAAAGCCCCTAATGTATATCCAAAGTTTTCTAGTCCACTGTTTTTACTCCAATTCCAAATACCATTCCACCCACTTGTACTACTATAGCTGGCCATACCCAAACTAAAGTTAACACCAGTTTGCCCACCAGTATATATATTAGTTCCTACACTATTAACAAAAGAACCTGCAAAAATAGCAGCAGTGTTTGCACCTAACATACCTGAAGTTGCAACAGTACTTGCGGCAGCAACACTTGTTGCTCCCACAGCAGCTCCTGCTCCCATATAACCCCATGTTTTACCACTACTATAGTCCCATTGAAATGGATTAGCAGTACCATTTGCCATTGCACCTCCTTGCCATGCTCCAATATCAGCACCGATTGCACTTGGCAACAATGCTAATGAAGCTCCAGCGGTAAATGGAGCTGCTATTAAAACAGCTGCTGTAAAAATAAAATCGCCACTAGGGTCAGTATATTTAAGTGGGTTATTCCAGCAATAGCTATATCTATTAAAACTTTGGGTATTATCAGGAGCTTGTATATAATTATCGGGGCTAAGTATACGGCCCATAACGGGGTCGTAAATACGGCCATTCATGTTTATTAAACTAAACTCTACTAAATGCTCGTGAAAAGTATAACCTCTATCGGTAATATTTACAGCCGAAAATGGATTTAATTGGTAATCCCAGGTAATAGGATCGCGCGGGCGGCCCCAAGCATCGTAGCTTCTGGTTTCAATTATAGTACCTGCTTGGTTGGTTATGGCCATTATGCTCCCTTGGTAATCATTGTGTAAATATACAATTTCTTGTCCTTCGGCAGTTTTTTTATGTATGGCAAATGCCTCTCCCTCTGCATATAAGTAGGTTAGCTCTACTCCTGCCTTAATTTCCATACTCGCACTATTAATGTAACGCTTGGTGTAGGTGGTTAATCCGTTCTCCTTTTTTACCGCACAAATTCTTTCATCATCAAGGCCGTAATGCAACTTATATTCTAAATTGGCTTGTACAATTAATGCCAATTTACCTATACTATTATAGGTGTAATTGTGGTCGTCTAAGCTACCTTGTGGCACTCTGTAAGGGCTTATAGTTTCATCAAACGTGTGTTTTGTTACAGCATTTAATTTATTGTTGTGATAAGTAAACTCTTGTAAGCCACCATTGCTGTTTGAGGTGATGTTACCGTTGTTTGCATATCCATAAGACTTTGAATCGAAAACTACAGCTGGGTTGCCAAGGTGTGAGCTTGTTACTTCTGTCAAGCGATCAAGGTTATCATAATTAAATGTTTCATGATTATTAACATCAGGAAAAAATCTAGTATTTAAATTCCCTGTTAAATATTCGAAATCGTATTGCACATTAAGCGCTTTAGTAGTCGTTCCTTTTATTGATTCAATTGAAGTTAATAATTCATCATCATTATAACTTGTAGTGGTTTCAAAACCGTTGCCATACGTAAATTGGTTGGTTACTCCAGCTGCTGTGGTACTGTTTTTTTCCCAAAGTAAGTTATTATCCCCATCGGTAATTGCGATTACATCAGTGCCGAACCCGTATGAATAAGACAATGCAATGTTGGGATAACTAACGCTTTGCAATCTTAAGTTTGCATCATACAAATAACCAGTGTTATAGTTGATACTATTCCCCACAACCTCACTCACACTTTTTAACGCCCCATGAGTGGTGTAGTATTCGTACTCCTTTTTATGTGTAATTGTACCATCTACTTTTAGTTCTTCGTAGTTTAATTTGCCATTTGCTGCCGTTCCATTACTATTTATATAATTGTAATTATACTCCTTAGCCATGCCAAATTTCTTTATCACTCGGCCTAAGTCATCGTAATGAAAATTAAACTCATTACCATTAGCATCCTTTTGGGCTAATAACTCGCCAAAGGCATTATAGTCATAAAGTGTCTCACCAAAATTAGGGTCGTTTAACTTAATCTTGTTTAACTGATCGTTGTAATTTATGGTAATAACTGAGCCGTTTGAGGCGGTTTCAATTGGCTTTAAATGTGCTCCATATTTATACGTAATTGTACCTCCATTATCAGTTACCTGCACCACATTCCCCATGGCATCAAGTGTGGTTTGCTTTTGTTTATTTAAACCGTAATTCTCTGTTTTAACTAAACCATTGTATGCTACTCGATAGGTCTCTATGCTGTTTTGATATTTGGTTTTTATTAGCCTATTGTAATCATCATATTGATGCCAATTCCATTTAACTCCAGATGGTTGTTGGGCATCATAAACATTAGACTCTTTTATTAATCGTCCATCAGCATCATAAACCCATTCTTGTAGGTGTATTTTACCGCCAAATCCTTTTGTTTCTTGCTTTATTTTTAGTCCTCTTGCATCTAAATAAGTAACAGCTTCCTCACCTAAGTTGGTTTGAGAGGTAACCTTACTATGAGTACCCGTTGGTGTATTGTTAGTTAAAACATTTGTTGACTGCTTGTAATTACCACCAGGGTAATTTGTTTTATAAGGCACACCCCAACTATTATACAATGTAGTTATTACTTGTCCATCATAATCTGTTGTACTTGTTAAATTACCATAAATTAGTTCGTAAGAGACTTGTTTAGTATGGCCAAGTGCGTTGGTAATAACTGTAGGGAACTTACCATTATCATATGTAATGGTCTGTTTTCTAAATACATTAGGAGTGGTATTATTTGCACTATCAAGGGCTGTAGAAAACACATTACCGTATTTATCATACTCGGTAATCTCTTTAACATAGTAGTGTAAGCTGTATTTATAACGTTCTTTTGCAACAACCAACCCTTTAGCATTATAGCTATATTCAACTTCATCTAAGTGAGGTTGAGTAATGTTTTTGTGAGTATTGGTGGTGCGTGACTTAATTAAAGAAGCTGGTAACCAAGTACCATATTTTCCGTATAAGTTATCTATTGATGTGGTGTGTAATACAGCGCTATTGCCTGTATTACCCCAAGTTGTTGCCGAATGAATTAAATTACCATTTATGTCATACTCCGCGCATGTAATTTTTACTACACCAGTTTGATAATTTGTTTCAGTTGAATAGCTGTTGTAACTAAATACTGTTTTATTTAATGTGGTATGCACTTGGCTGTAGTCTAACTCTGTTTTACTTATTAAATCTTGAACTGTTGAGAAAGGAGATAATTTATCAGTACAATGATTATAAGCCCTAGCTATTTTTAAATCTAACTTATACGGCAACTCTACATTCTGTTCAAAGTTGTTTATTACAGTATTATTTTTACCTGTTTGTAAGCTCTTGATTATGGCAGTTTCTTTAAAACCCATTAGGCCTCTACCGTGAGTAAAATAGAGTAAGTTTTTGTAGAAATACTCATTAGTAACATCAGGAAAACCAGTTGTTTTATAGCTCATTTTCTTTACCAAATAAATTGGTAGGCTAACAGCATAGGCCATACTCATTTTATCAGGGTTTACTGTTTTAGAATAAGTTGTGCTATTTGTTAATTTGTCATACTCAAAGCCGAAACTATGAACTGCGGTATACTGAACAAGAGAGACTCGCTTAGATTTAAGTGGAATTTTCTCTAGCATATATGATTGATTCATTAATATGATTGTATTTGCACCTTGCAAAATATCAGCCTTTCCATCGCCATCAAAATCGCTAACTAAGTTGTAATTATCAGAATATCTGTTACCATTAGTTGTCGTATTCGTTGTGCCTAAATACTGCTTATTAAAACCAAATCCTGTCGAGTAATAAATATTTACACTATTACCAACATGTAGATCTGCTGGAGTAGTAGCATGATTATGTCGTTCTATAATGTCTGTTTTTCCATCTCCATTAAAATCACCTAAATCAAAATTAAGTGAACTAAATGCTGTATGATCATAAGTGCCACAATAGTTAATATTAAAATTATGTAAAAACCATAAATTAGTTGCATTGTATTCAACAAAGTTTTGCCCTGTTGAATATGCAATTCGCCATGAATTATTAACAAAATAAAGCAAATCAGTTTTGCTATCGCCATTAAAATCAGCCAATCGTATATATTTATGGTACAGGGTAGGAAATTGGAGGGTACCATCTCCATATATATGTTGCATACCAGTAAGTGTACTATTGGTTTCAATTATTTCTGTTTGGTCTGTATTTTTCTTCACAAACATAAAATCTAGCTTTCCATTGCCATTGAAATCCATTGGATAAAAATCAATATTATCCAACATTCCATAATCAAGGTATCTGCTTGGTATAGACGAATTAAATCTGCGTGTACTTAAATACAAATGAAATGCGGTTCTATTCTCTGGTATAACTTCTGTTTTTGATGCAGCATTACAACTACCTTTCAAATCACGCTTTCCTTGCGTTTCTCGTTCAATTAAATCAAGTAAACCATCTCCGTCTACATCAGCCAACATTGGCATAATCATAAGTAATTTATTAAACTGATCTGTTGAGCTTACATGAAGACTTTGTGGATTTGCAAGAACTCTTTGAGGATAAATATTTTCAATTACCGCATAGTCTAGTTTTGTTGTAAATTTAGACTGAACCAAATGATACTTAAATGTCATTTGATTTAAATAGTACTTTGTAAACTCAGAACAAATATAGCCCCCATCGTCATATGTGCTAGTCTGACTTATATTATCTAAGACTTGAAAAACAACATCATCATCTCCATCAGCATCAGCATCGCCTACCATAACTGAAGTTATATTATCGAATGGCAAATTATACTGCATAAGTAAAATAGGAGCCCCAGTTGGATTAATCCTGTAAGCTCTAAGTTTATTCCCCTTACCAAGTATTTTATTCTCGTATGGATTTAATACCCCGTCAATAGCTATTAAGTCTTTTTTTCCATCTCCATCCAGATCACCTGTTAATCTGAGATATTCTAAAGAGGTGTAAACGTTAATATTGTTTCGCTGAATAGATTCATCAGCTGTCCAATTAATCGTAACGGGAACCAAAGACTCATTTGCTCCATTGCTCTCCTGCACTTGAGTTAAATAGGTATTTACATCATCATTAGTATAGGTAAACACATATTCTCTTGCCTTGGTTGTACCTGCAAAAGATACAATCTTACTTAATATTTTATTTTGGTTTACGGGAAATCCTGCAACATATTTTTGAAGATTATTAATCGCAGCTACATATTCAAACGTAATTTTATTATACGTGGCCTCTTGCGTTGCACCACAAGATACGGTTGCATTAATTGAACAATCATAACCACCGTATTTTATCTCTGTTAACAGTGTTTGTCCGTTTGTATTATCGTAAACGTACTCCACATAGTTTCCATTAATATCATAGCTACGTTTTAATAGCCATGCAATTGGGCTTGCACCTCCTTGTGGAGTTGACTTACTATCACTAGTATTTCCATAAAACAATCGTGCACCATCCTTACTATCAACAATAAATGAAGTACCTGTATATTTAACTCGTACAAACCTATCATGCTCTGTTCTATACTCAGAATTTACGGCCCCGTATGTACCACTTGTTAAAAGCAGACGCTCCCCATCCAACATAAATTTATCAGCCGAGGTAAGAGTAACTGTCTCTTGTACCCCATCTAAATGGTAGTTTCTTCCTGAAACATTGATAGAACTAATGCTATTTAAATTCCATCCCATACCCATTATCCCCTCTCCTCCATTACTATTGTAAGAAACGGCAACAGATGGAGTTATTCCTTTTCGGCCTGGTGGTGCGTAAATAGCAATTGTTGCCGTAGCACTTCCCATTGCATTTACATCCGCATTAACAGATGTATGCAAAGGATTAGTATTTTGAGCATACAGGCTAGAGGTTAGTAATATTGAAAGAAGTAGTTTTATGCTAAGCTGTTTCATGGTTTAGATTTTTATTATTCGGTAACTTTTTTTCTCAAAATTGGTAACTACATTTAAAAAGTAGAAACCAGGGGCTAGATTTATGGTATTAAGTTTAATTACCCCATCAGTAAGTGATACATGTTCGACAAGTACCTTACCATAAACATCTACTAAATAGTAGTTAACAGTGATCCCATCCTTAAAATCATATGAACTGCTTGTAAGCTTTATTGATAATGATTCCATGGTAGGATTGGGATATATTGAAATGTCATGCTTTACAAGTTCTCCTTGCGTAGTTTTGCTATTAACCTTATCTGCATATACGGAATTGGTAGTAGCCTGATTGGATTTTTTATTAAGCGTTACTGTTACGTAACGTGTTATTCTGTTTCCTGCGGCATCATAAGTATAATTTACATTTTTCTTATTTGCTTGTGCATGGCAAGTGTAGCAGGCTATTAGACACAATAGCGCACTAAATAAATTAATTATTTTCATTAGGTTACTAGTTATTAGATTCTGGTACTGCGGTATTACTTAGTATAATTACAGGGAGTTTAGCAGCAGGTTTTATTCCGTCCTTATCGTAGAATATTGCAGTAAATAATTTCTGATTTGGGCCTATAATAGTGGCCTTATATTTAAGTTTGAAAAACCCAGTTGCTCCAGATGTAATTGGGGTAGTAGACCACTCGGTACTTATACAGGCACATGGATTTGAGAAACCCTTAATTGAAATATCCTTAAGTAATGAATTTACGAAATTTATTGTAACAATGTAATCATCTCCTAACTTTAGTAAATCAGTATTTGTTAAAAGATTGATGTTAACAGTAATGGTGTCAAACAATTCAAAGGATTCGTTTTCGTAATTATCCTTGTAAACCTGATTTTCTAAAAGTTGTCCTAGATTATTATCTGTAGTACTGTCTGTTTGATCTGTCTGTGAAAAAACAAAAAAAGGGAGAAGCATTAAAGCTAAAAAAGGCAGGGTTTTGTTAAGCATAAATTGTTTTATAAAATAGAACAACAATACTAAAACATGCCTCATATTAAAACAACATTAATCTACTTTAAAATTTGTTATTTATTCATTTACAATATTTTAAAATTTTAATTATGCTATTAAAATCACTAACATTAAACAAATTAATCCTCGCTATCAGGCAAGGCTTCAACTGTTCCGTATACCAACGAGTTTCCAGGTTGAGCCTGCAAATTTAAATTTTGAATAACGAGCTGTTGCTGCTTTTCGTTTAGTACAAAAGCTTGTACTTTGAGTGTTTGAGTTTGGGGTGTTGGGGCCACATCTAAACTGGCTATGGCTACATGTTTGGTATTGGTAAAATAGGGTTGTGCTGATTCGGCAATAAGTTGCTGCTTGGCATCAAACACCTTTATAACCAACACGGCATGTTGAACTGAATTGTTGGCCGCAAAATTTACTTGAGCTACCAAACGCAACCGATGTTGTGGTAATTGCACGCAAGTTAATTGTGCATTTTTACTGTATAATTCTTCTGCTGTTAACGTGTCAAAAACGGAATAAACTGCTGGTATTTTAAGCGGACTTTTGGCCAATACATACAACTCGCTAAAGGCTTGTTGTTGATGAAAAATAACCACTGGAAAATACACCTTAGCCCATTCGAAATACATACTGGGCAAATCAAACCCATGCCCCACTACTATCGTATCGGATGCTGTGTTTTGTAACATCGCTTGATACTGCGGTATAGTTAACGAATCAATACGCGTATGAACAAGGTTTGGTGTATAATGATTCAATCGAAAATAATAATCGAAATAATACGGTTGATTGCCATTTAATAACAAGGGTGTATTTGCTGGTGCATGCTCTACTAATTGACGAACAGTTTGGCTATAACTTTGATGATAAAAAACCTGGTAATGTTTACGAGTAAATACCAACGAATACAGCTGCAAACCCATCATCAACCCAAGTAAAAAAACAAACAATACACGTGGTAAATAATTAACCGCACTTACCAAAAACGCCAACATAAATGGCCAAGCAAACAACAATACCGGAAATTGTAAAACAGGATTGCGGTACACCGAATAAAGAAACGCAACAACAAACGTAAGCCCAAAAACAAGCAACGGATAAAGCTGTTGTTTAGTAAACTTACCTACTGCTAAAAAAATAACCGAGGCCCAACCTAGCACAAATGTTACCAGCAATAAAGGTGCGTAGTGATGCTGCGTATACTTAAAAAATTGGTAGATAAAATTAAGCTGAGGTTTGCCTAACCAACTACCTACTCCACCTACTTTTAATTGCTGAAAAAACACCGCTAATTGTGGTATATAGAGCAACATAACCGAAGCAATAATTAGTATGGCTTTAGGTAATCTTTTTACATCAACCCAAACCCAAGCTAACACTAAACAACCTACAGTAAGTAAAGCTATGTAATGTGTTGATGCAGCCAACAACATAAAAAAAATTGTTGCCGCATAATGCGCCAAATTAGTTTTTAAAGCAAGCTTATGTAAATACAACGCCAACAGTAAAACAAACAATAAACCCATAGCATAAGGTCGTGCTTGCTGACTGTGCATGATAAAAAACTGTGTGGTAGCCATACTTAATGCCACCATAAGTCCTACCCTACTGCTATTTTCACGCGTAAATAAAACATAAGCCACCCACACCGATGCCACACCACAAACTATAAATGGCAACTTGATTAGGCTGCTTGAAGTGCCAACTAATTTGGTGTAATAATATAAAAACACTTGCACCAAAGCTGGGTGTCCATCGGGCATTACACCGTGTGTTATTAAAGCTTTAAACGAAGGAAATTGCAAGCGATGTAGCGCACTTAACTCATCGTTGGCTAAAGGAATTTGGGTAAGATGAAAAAGTCTTGCACATGCTGCTACAACTAGTACACCAAGTATAGCCAAGGTGTATTTGTATTTAAGTATTAGCAGCTGAAGAGCTTTCATACTTACAACTTAAAGTGCAGGAAGTGGCGTTGCGTTTACCAGATACTCGCCTTGCATTAAAGCTAATATAGGTGCAGTGTTAAATTGCATGCAAAAATGCACATCATCTTCGGCAGCATGTAATGCTTTAAAGCGTTTGGCATGAGATGATTTACGCACAAATCCCTCTAAATCGTGCTGCATGCCTAAGTACAATTGCTGAGCCATTAAGGCCGAATCGCAGGTTGTTTCAAAACTGTTTTGTAACTGCTCCATCAATGCACCCGCAAAAAGTGTGTCTTCTAAATTGGCTTTATCTTTCCAACCAGCACAAAGTAATATTACATCATTGGGTTGATGATTTAGCCATGTAGCCAACACCTCAATATTTAAAAAACTACCTACCGCAATTTGCGCTGCACCAAGTTCTTTGCTTTGCTTTATGGCCTTTGTACCATTGGTGGTAGTAAAAGCAATGCTTCTATCTTTAAGCAACGGATTAATAAACTCAAACGGAGAATTACCCATATCAAAACCAGGCAATTTAATGGCATTGCGCTCGGCTGCACATAAAAAATCAAAGTCTTTAAATATGGCACATTCTTCGGGGGTAGAAACAGGTAATATTTTAGCAACACCTGTTTTAAATGCCACACACATGGTGCTTGTTGCACGCAAAATATCAATAACTACAACTGTTTTTCCTTGTACCTTGTACAATGGCAACAATGCAGGTGTTATTACTACTTCTATTTGTTTACTCACGTGTAATTATTTTTAATCCGTTTGGGGTTGATTGCGATACACCAGCCTGTATACGTTTGAGTACCAACTCCCATTTAGGCTCAATAGCCGAAACTGCATGGTTGGTAAAAATAATGGTGATGGAGTTTTGATAACGCCAATAATAACTGGTATCAAAGTTTTGGTTACCTACCGTAGCAAAGTTTTCTATTTTGGTTGGCTCGCCAACTTGTTTCACTACATCGGTTTCGCTAGTGCCAGGTTTAATGGCAGCAAACTTGGCAGGCAAGGCTTGTGCTTGTGCCCAATAAAATGCCATTAAACCTATACTTACTAGCAGTAT
>CAZJHS010000002.1:0-97444 GCA_964545895.1 uncultured Chitinophaga sp.
TAGCATGTAATCAACAAATTAATACTGAACGCAAAGATTTTGAAAATGCTAAGTACAATTTACTTTGGTTTGGGAGTCAAGGTAGCGTGCACAAGGGTTTAGATATTGCGTTAGCATTGGTTCAAAAAAATCCAAAACTTAAACTGTACATCAGAGGTTTAAACACAACACACGAAAAAACAATTTTAAATCAATACCAACATTTAATTGATAATAAGCAAGTAAATGTTAAACAATACGTGAGTTTAGACTCTGAAGAATTTAAAACGTTGATGGAAACTTGTGGCGGAGTAATTTTCCCTAGTGCAAGTGAAGGTGGAGCGGCCGCACTTTTAACAGTAATGACCTATGGTGGATTAATTCCTATAATAACTAAAGCATGCGGCTTAGATGTTGAACATTTAGGGTTTGTTGCAGAAGAAACCACCATGAACGCTGTAGAAATCCAACTCAATAAATATTTAGCTACTTCAAACGAAGACTTAAAAAAGCTGAGTAAAAATACACTAAGTGAAATCAGTGCAACTTATAACACCACCAACTATCAAGAAAATATTAAAAAGATATTTCAGCACTTCTTAACTAACTCTTGATTTGAGGTAGCGCCACGTTTTCACAATTTTTTGAATTAAGCTATTATTGGGTTTCAAAGCCTGTTCGTAAAAGTAAATATCGGCTTCGCGGTTTACTTCTATCTTATCGGTATAAATTATTTCATTTAATACTTGTGCGGCTTGGTTCACTGTCCACGAAGTATCATCAGCACTGCCATGTGCCGAGTTATCGGTGTTGCCAATATTGGTTATTAAGTTTACGTTAGGTACCAAGCTTAAACCACGTTGCTTAAGTATGGTAAGCGCCCATTGGTAATCCCAAGTGTTAAACAATTGCTTTTTGCTAAACATAAAGGTATGGTTCCAATATCTTTTTATACCGCTGTGGTTGGTATAATCTTGCAAATGCAACTCGCTTACTTGGTTTATATTTTGTAGTGTGTAGCTGTAATGTTTCCAAGCTCTGCGCCAAGTTGCCCATCCCCATATAAAACTAAACATCGAAAAATAATACGAAGCATCTCCCCTTACATGCCCTTGCTGAAAATTTGATCCACAAATTTGCATCACCCGTTCATCATCTTTGTAATGATGTAAAAGTGTACGGCAAAAAGTAAAAAAAGATTGGTTAGGCAAGCAATCATCCTCTAAAATAATCCCCATCTCTTCGTGGCTAAAAAACCAATCGATAGCACTACTCACAGCGGGACCACAACTTAAATTTTCATCTCTAAACAAAGTAATTACTTGGCAAGGCCAATCTACCTGCTTAAATATGGCGCGTGTTTGTTCGCTTAAAGCAGCATCGTTAGGTTTATGTGCTCTTGCACCATCTGCTGCTACATAAAGTTTGGCGGGCTTTATAGAACGCACCGCATCAAACACACGCTGGGTTTCATCGGGTCTGTTAAACACCAACATCAATACCGGAATATCAAATGGAACACTCATTAACCTAACTTAAATTTTAGGGCACAATAATAGGTAAAGAAAATATATGTGTAGCAATAGCGTTTGTACTGCTAGTTATTATTATTTTGCATGCCGTGCAACTACCTTTTTTTAATAAAATACAATCGCCACACATTAAAAAATATGCGGCAAATACCGGATGGCTATTTGCTGATAATTTTTTAAAGCAAGGTATTAATGTTTTGGTAGGCGTTTTTCTAGCTCGTTATTTAAATCCGGCAGGCCTTGGTAATATTAGTTATGCATCTACGTACATGCAAATACTAAATCCGTTGGCATTATTTGGTATTAACGCACTTGCTATAAAAGAGTTTGTAAATAAAGAGTATACCACTAGCGAGGTTATTGGCACTGCATTTTGGGTAAAAGTATGCTCCTCTTTAGCAGCCTTTATTATGCTGTTAAGCTTTGCTGGTTTGGCCGAAAACAATGCTCAAATGCAAGGTTATATTGTGGTGGTGGGCTTAACCTATTTGCTTTATCCTTTTCAGGTAATCGATTTTTATTTTCAGGCAAACTTACAAGCTAAGTTTACCGTAATATCTCAGCAAATATCAACCATAACTTGTGCAGCATTAAAAATTGGCGGTATGGCCATGGGCGCTAGCCTAACCTTTTTTGTTTGGCTCATTGTTATTGAAGTACTAATTACAACAATAAACCAGGTTATTTTTTACAAGCGCAAAGGGTTTAATTTTAACTGGAAATACAACAAAGCATTGGGCACAAAAATGCTTAAAGAGGCTACACCTATTATACTAACTGGTTTTTTTATAGCCATATACATGCGCCTCGACCAATTCATGATTCAAAAAATGTTGGATTCAAGCGCACTGGGCAATTTTACCGCAGCAGTAAAATTGAGCGAAGCCTTTTATGTTGTGCCGGGTTTGGTTGCGGGATCTTTGTTTCCAGCAATTATTAATGGGCTAAAAATAAGCCGAGAAGAGTACTTAATACGTATACAAAAACTTTATTCGGTTTTTGCTATTATTAGCATTACTGCAATTATTGGGGTGTTACTTTTTGGCAATTTTGCAGTTAGTATTTTATATGGCGATGCCTACACACAAACAGCCGATGTACTAAAGTTGCATTTTGCCAACAGCCTTTTTGTGTTTTTTGGTGTGGCCTATAGCCAAGCATTTATTGTGGAAGGCATGCAAAAATTTACCACTATTAATACTGCAATTGGGGCCGTGCTAAATGTATTACTTAACCTTTGGCTTATACCTAAAATGGGCGTATTAGGTGCTGCATTAGCTACACTAATTGCGCAGTTTTACTCGGGCTTTTTCTGTTTGTTGTTTTTTGAAAAAACAAGGGTGCATTTTAAGCTAATGATCAAAGCATTTAACTTTATACATACAATAAAAGTATATTCGGGCAAATTTTCGGCTCTTAAAAACCCAGATTAATACCATACATGCAAAATTGTAAAATCTGTAACAGTACTGTAAGTCCACTTTTTACGCAAAAAGTACTTCATAAATATGATGTGCAATATGTACAATGCACTTCATGCCATTTTATTCAAACAGAAAATCCGTATTGGCTAAACGAAGCCTATCAAAGCGCCATTAATAACAACGATACTGGAATTATTGCCCGCAACGAACGATTCAGAAGAATAGTAACGGTACTTATCAGTTTTATACTGGGTAAAGAAGATAAATATTTAGACTATGCTGGTGGATATGGCATATTTACTCGCATGATGCGCGATGTTGGATTTGATTATTATTGGGTAGATGAATATGCTAAAAACTTGGTAAGTATTGGCTTCGAACATAAAGCGAATACAAGCTACCAAGCCATTACAGCATTTGAAGTTTTTGAACACTTGGATAACCCAAAAGAAAAATTGGAAGACATGCTACGTTACTCAGATACCATTATTTTTTCAACTGAATTAGTACCTGATAACACGCCAAAACAAGATTGGTGGTATTATGCCTTTACTCACGGACAACACATTGCTTTTTACCATAAAAAATCGTTAGAGGTACTTGCCCAAAATTATGGATTAAGTTTAACCACCAATGGTTCAAACTTTCATATACTGAGCAAGAAAAAAATAAACCCATTATTGTTTAAGTTGTTGTACAAGGGAAGCAAATTTGGGCTGTATTTATTTTGCAAGTTAGGCTTGCACCCCAAAACCTTTACCGACCACAAGTTAATGAGCTAAATATGCGTATTTTATACGATGATGAGGTGTTTTTTAGGCAACGTTTTGGCGGTGTATCACGCATTTTTGCTACACTTATTAAGCGCATAACTTCATTGCAAGAACACGAGTTGGTATTTAATGCTGGTTACTCAGAAAATGAATATTTGTTGCAACTAAAACCAACTACTTTTTCGTTTTTTAAAAACTATAATTTTCCTTTAAAAGGTAAAATTATCAGAGGGATATATGGTGCATTATCGCACCGTAAAACCAATGCAATTTTGGCTAGTCAATCTGTAGATTTATTTCACCCTACCTTTTATGCCAATTACTACATCAATACACTACAAAAAAGTAAGGTGCCTTTGGTGTTTACCGTGCATGATTTAATACACGAAAAAACAAATAACAACAGCCATTACCAACACATGGCAGCCATAAAGGCGCAAAACATTAAACTTGCTAAAGAAATTATTGTGGTATCAAACCACACTAAAAAAGATTTACTAGAGCTTTACCCATTTGTAAATCCAAACCAAGTGCATGTAATTCATCTTGCACAATCGTTGCCTACAAATGGCCAAAAGCCAGCCAACTTACCCAACAACTATATATTATTTACAGGCGAAAGAGGCGGTTATAAAAACTTTAGCAGCTTGCTGCACGCATTTGCACTGCTAAGTAAACATCAACCACATTTACACTTGTATTGTGCAGGCAGTTCATCTTTTTCTTCAACAGAAATTGAGCTAGCCAACACCCTTGAAGTAGCTCAAAAAATACATCAAGCTAAACTCTCAGATGAGGAGTTAAGTTACGTGTATAAACATGCCGAAGTATTTGTTTACCCATCTACCTACGAAGGGTTTGGAATTCCACTTTTGGAAGCCTTTAATGCAGGTGTGCCCGTAATTGCGCACAACGCTACCAGCCTGCCAGAAGTTGCTGGTAACGCAGCTTTGTTGGTAGATGCGACCCAGCCAACTGAATTGGTTAACGCAATACAATTGTTGCAACAAAATGCCACACTTAAACATGATTTAGTAGCTAAAGGATATGCAAGAGCAGCCGAGTTTACTTGGGAAAAACATGTGCAACAAACATTAGAAGTTTATAAAAAAGCTGTACGTTGAAATTTTTATTAATTGATAATTACGACTCGTTTACCTACATGCTGGCCGATTATATTAGGCAGTGTGGTGTAATTTGCGATGTAATGCGCAATGATGAGCAGCAATTATTGCAGCCCAATTTTATAAATAATTATCACGCATTAGTTTTATCTCCAGGACCACAAACACCTGCACATGCTGGCTACCTAATGCAAGTAATTCATCAATACCATCAAACCAAACCTATACTTGGTGTATGCCTTGGCCACCAAGCCATTGGCGAGTACTTTGGCGCTACTTTACAAAAAGCAGCAACGCCCAAACATGGTAAGTTTGATTGGGTAACTCAAATCGCAAATAACAGTCCGCTGTTAAAAAACATTCCAACTACTTTTGGTGTTACACGATATCATTCATTAATTTTAACACAAGTAAAAGCGCCATTACAAGTGTTGGCAAGCACCGCTCAAAACGAAGTTATGGTATTGAATCATAGCCAATTGCCTATATATGGCATTCAGTTCCACCCCGAGTCGTGTTTAACACAAAATGGCTTAGACCTTATTAAAAATTTTACTGATATAATTCAACAAAGTTTAAGATAAGGTAATTTTCTTATCTTTGGTTGCAAATCGTAAGCTATAAATGGATATAACGATAAAAAAAGAAGGTAAATTTCAATACATTGAAGAAGGTGAAGGCGAAGTTCTTCTTTTACTCCATGGGTTGTTCGGAGCATTAAGCAATTGGCGTGATGTAACTGATTTTTTTTCGAAAAAATACAAAGTTGTCATTCCTTTAATGCCCATTTTTGAAATGAATATTTTAACCCTGAGTGTAGAGGGGTTAGCAAATTTTATTGACGATTTTGTTACTTATAAAAAATTTACTCAGGTAAACTTGTTAGGCAATTCTTTGGGCGGACACGTATCATTGGTATACGTTAAAAAACATCCCGAGAAAGTGAAGTCGATGTTACTTACCGGAAGCAGCGGCCTTTACGAAAATGCCATGGGTGGAAACTACCCCAAAAAAGGCGATAAAGAATTTATTAGAGAAAAAGTTGGGGTAACTTTTTTTGATCCTAAAACAGCTACTGATGAACTAGTAGATGAAGTTTACGAAACGGTAAACGACAGGATGAAAGCCTTACGTATACTTACCATGGCAAAATCGGCCATTAGGCACAATATGCGTAAAGATATTCCTAACATTACACAGCCCGTATGCTTAATTTGGGGCAAAAATGATATCATCACACCACCTAATGTGGGCGAAGAGTTTCATGAACTTTTACCTAACTCCGAATTACACTTTTTAAACGAATGCGGACATGCTCCTATGATGGAAAAACCGCAAGAGTTTAATACCATAGCAGCTCAATTTTACCTGAAAACTTTAGGCAAATAACATGATTGCAGAAGCGCTTTTATCAGACCAAATAATACCACTAAAACGAAGCGATTTGTGCGAAGCCGCTATTAGTTTTATGCATGATGCTAAAGTGGTTGAAATGCCTGTAGTAGAGCAAGGAAAACTGCTTGGATATTTAAACATTGGCGAGGCTCAAAAAATACAAAGCAAAACTGTTGGCCAAGCCATGAATAGCAAATTGCTGTTTGTACCAGCCGATACACATTTGTTTGATATTGCTCGCATCATGCACGAACATCAGTTGGCTACCATTGCTGTTTGCGATAAAGAACAAACCTATTTGGGAGCTATATCTTTGGCTGATTTATTAAAGGCATACTCCGTTAATGCAGCCAACAGCCAACCGGGTGCAATTATTACCCTCGAAATGTTTCCACGCGATTACTCGCTTACCGAAATTGCACGCATTACCGAAAGCAACGATTTTAAAATAACTGGCTTGTTTATTAAAACAATGTCCGATAATAAACTTGAAGTAAGCATTAAGCTAAACTCAACCGAAGTTAAAACAGTATTGCACGCCTTGGAGCGTTACAATTATCAGATAAAATCGGTTCATCAACTTAGCCAAATAGAAGGAGATTTAGATAACAGACTAGATTGGCTTATTAAATACATTAATACCTAATTGTATGAAACTTGCTATTTACGGCAGAGTTTATAAAAAAGAGTACCAAAAACAACTACAAGAGTTGTTTGATTATTTGCATGAAAAAGAAATACTCTTTTTTGTTGAAGAATCGTTTTTAATACAATGCAAGCAAGCCGAACTGCGCATAAAAGAAACCAATAGTTTTGATAGTTACGAAAGCCTAAAACAATTAGGGGCCGATTATGTAATAAGTATTGGTGGAGATGGTACAATGCTAGATACACTAACGTACATTAGAGATCTGGAGTTACCTGTACTTGGCGTAAATAGTGGCCGCTTAGGTTTTTTAGCTAGCGTAAGCATGGATAACACTGCCAAGGCGTTAGAAGATTTACAAAAAGGGCATTACCAACTTGATATCAGATCGGTGTTACAGCTAGAATCTAACCAAGAGCTTTTTGGAGGAGTTAGGTATGCTTTAAACGATTTTGTTATTCATAAAAAAGATTCGTCTTCCATGATTATCATACACTCCTACATTAACGGAGAGTTTTTAAATTCTTATTGGAGCGATGGATTGATAATAGCCACCCCAACAGGCTCAACAGGATACTCGTTAAGTTGTGGCGGACCAATTATGTACCCAAGTAGTGCCAGTTTTGCCATTACCCCAGTTGCACCGCACAATTTAAATGTACGCCCAATTATTGTAAGTGACGAAAACGTACTTTCGTTTGAAATAGAAGGAAGAGCCACTAGTTACTTGGTATCACTAGATTCACGCTCAGAAACCATAGGCAGTCAGGTTCAGTTAGCCATACGTAAAGCTTCATTTAAATTTAATTTGATAAGATTTAATGACGATAACTACCTGAAAACCCTTCGTGGCAAACTTATGTGGGGGGTTGATAACCGAAACACCTAACATAAAAACAAGAGCATCACCCACAACACTTTGGAAATGTTGATTATTTAGATATTTTTGTAGCATCATTAAACCTATACATGCAAAAATTATTACGCTCATTTTATATAATAATCGGCTTAATGTTAGCTTTTAACGCAAAAGCACAACGAGTTGATGTAGGCTTATTACTTGGTACTTCATACTACTACGGAGATGTAGTGAATGAGTTTGTTCCCTCTGCTTTTGGACCAGCAGTAGGTGGATTTTTACGTTATCGATTAACAGATAGACTTGCACTTAAAGGCTTTGCTGGCTATATTAAAATTAGTGGCGATGACCAATACAGTTCAAGTGAGTGGCAAAAGCAACGTAATTGGACTTTTGAAACAGCCATTATAGAAGGTTCGTTACAAGCAGAATTTAATTTAATTGAAGATAGAAATCGCGGAAGAAGATTTGCAAATCCATTCATCCCTTATTTATTCGGAGGTGTTGGTTTTATTAGCTTCAATCCACAAGGCGATTACATGGGTACTATGCTTGATTTAGCACCTTTACAATTATCTGGTAAACCATACGAAACAACAGCAATTACGGTTCCTTTCGGTATCGGCTTTAGGTATTATATCATTCGTAATTTACAAATTGGAGCAGAGTTTGGTGTGCGTTACACCAACACATCTTACCTTGATGATATTGCACCAAACGACAAATACATTGATCCAGCAACATCAATCAACCCAATACTTACCAACTACTTTTACTCAAAAAGTACTGCTAACAGAAACCCCGGTGATTTAAGAAGCAAAATGGGTGATGTAAAAGAATCTAGTGGTTCTGGAGGGTTTGATCAAATGCTTGGTAAAACTGATTTGTATTTTGTTAACGCTATTACCATTGCTTACACTTTTGGTGGTTCTGGTGGCGGAACTAGCGGTGGTGGACGTAGCAGAGGTTCAGGAAAAGCAATTCGTTGCCCACGCTTTTACTAATTACATTTTAGCCCTTATTTTCAATAACTTATAGGGCAATAACTACAATTATTTTTCGTTTTACTCCATAAAGTTATATTTGTGTTTATGGGGTTTTACAACATTTCACTATCTAAATTATTTTTAGCGGTTATTAGCTGCTTTTCTATTGGTAAAATTGCAGCACAAAATATCGAGTATGGTATATATGGCGGGGTGTCAAATTACATTGGTGATGTAAGCGAACAAACCATGAAATTTGACCAATTTCATCCAAGTGCAGCAGTAATGGGCAGGTATAATATTAGCCCTAAAGTTACCTTAAAAGGTATGATTGCTTACGGTAAAGTATCGGGCGCAGATTCGCTTGCAAATAGCCCTGCAAATAAAATTCGTAATACAAATTTCACCAGCGATATCTTTGAATTTTCGGCACAAATTGAATACAACTTAGTAAAGTATAATATTGGTGGACGCGGTGCACGACCTTTTGTACCTTACCTGTTTGGTGGAATTGGAATTTTTCATTATAATCCAAAAACTACCTTTAACGGACAAGAGTATGAGTTGCAACCTTTAGGTACAGAAGGCCAAGGAACAACGCAATACAATGAATTAAAAAAATACGATTTAACTACTGTTTGCTTACCCTTTGGATTTGGTATAAAAAAGAAAGTATCTCGCTCTATAGTAGTGGGTGTTGAAGCCGGTCTTAGGTTAACTTTTACTAAATACATTGATGATATTGGAGGTAAATATGCTGATGTGAATGTGGTAAGTCGCGCGTACGGACCTGTTGCAGGAAGCCTTGCTAACAGAACAGGTGAGGTAGCTAGCCAATATCCAGATTTAGCTGTTGCTAAAGAAGGTCAATTAAGAACCACAGCACCGTTTTTATTTGGAACTGATATGTACTTTTTAGCAGGTATCAGCGTTTCCTATATATTCCAAAATGCGGGCCAAGGATGCCCAACCTTATTCTCTAAATAAAACGTGAAAAAACATGTAGTGCTATTTACAGTGTTTTGGGCCCTAAAAACCCTCTCCGCTTTTTCACAAAAAGTAGAAATAGGACTAAATGTAGGATTAGCCAATTACACAGGCGACTTAGCACCAAGTGTTGTACTAAGCGAAACGCAGCCAGCGGCTGGTGTTTTTGCGCGATTAAATTTAAATAATACTTGGGCTCTTACTGGTTTTGCAAATTTTTTGCGCATAAGCGGCCACGATGCCAATTTTAGCTTTAATGCCCCACGAAACTTAAGTTTCCGAACTGATATTTCTGAATTTGCCGCAGTATTTGAATACAATTATTTTAAGTATGGCACAGGAGTTAAAGACGTGCATTTTACACCTTATGTTTATTGGGGTTTAGGGGCTGCATTTTACAATCCTAAAGCTTATTACAATGGCGAGTGGAATGAACTTAGGCCTTATCAAACGGAAGGTAGCGCAAATGCCTACAGTGGCGTAACTGCTATAATGCCAATGGGTATTGGTATTAAATGGATGCCCAACAAAAAAATGAGTTTAGAATGGAGCATTGGCGGGAGAAAAACATACACAGATTACCTAGATGATGTTAGCAAAACATACATTGATGCCAACAAACAAGCACAAGAACGCGGATTAATTGCCGCTGTACTTGCCGATCCATCAAGTTTAAAAAATGAAGGTGCCTTTGTAAATAAGGCTGGATATCAGCGTGGTAACCCCGATTTTAAGGATTGGTACTTCAATACAAATATATGTATCAGTTATCGCATATTTACCCGCATTAAGTGTGCAAGATTTTATTAAATTCGCCAACTTATATTAATGCATACCAAAATGACCCTGAAGAGTACAATTGACGCGGAAAAATTACCTAAACATATTGCCATAATTATGGACGGCAACGGCCGTTGGGCAAAAGGTAAAGGTAAGTTTCGCATCTTCGGACATCAAAATGGTGTGAAAGCCGTTAGCGAAGCCACCGAGGCATGCGCTGAACTTGGAATAAAGTATCTTACGTTGTACGCATTTTCTACAGAAAACTGGAATAGGCCACAGTTAGAAGTAATGGCATTAATGGAGTTGCTAGTTTCTACCATTAAAAAGGAAGTGGCTACCTTAATGAAAAACAACATACGCCTATTGGCTATTGGCAACTTAAACGACTTACCTAAAAAATGTTTTAACGAATTGCATTCGGCTATGGATGAAACTAAAAACAACACCCGAATGACATTGGTGTTGGCTTTAAGTTACAGTGCAAAATGGGACATCACCAACGCTGTTAAAACTATTTCAGAAAAGGTAAAACAAGGTGTATTAGAAGTTAACGATATTTCAGATAAAACCATTGACGAACATTTATCAACCAAAGGAATACCACACCCCGAATTGATGATTAGAACCAGTGGAGAGCATCGTATAAGTAACTTTTTGCTATGGGAATTAGCCTACAGCGAATTTTATTTTACCGATAAATTATGGCCAGATTTTGAGCGCGAAGATTTGTATCAAGCAATACTTAACTACCAGCAACGCGAAAGAAGATTTGGCAAAACAAGTGAGCAATTAACCGTTTAATGAAACTACTAAAATATTTTTTAATCTGCAGTATTTGCATGGTTAGCAATACCCTTTTTGCACAAGATACGAGCAAGATTAATACACCTGCCCCAAGTTTGGTAGATTATAGTTTTCCAAAAACTTACGAAATTTCGGGTATCATGATATCGGGTACAAACTTTTACGATAAAGGTGTTTTACAAACCTTATCGGGCTTAAGCATTGGCCAAAAAATAAAAGTACCTGGTGATGATATCTCGCAGGCGATATCAACGCTTTGGAAACAAAAGCTATTTGATGATGTAAAAATTAAAGTGTTAGATATTACCGATGGCAAAATTTCATTAGAAATTGTTTTAAGAGAAAAGCCACGCTTATCAACCTTTACTATTAAAGGTTTGCGCAAGGGTAAAGCCACATCAGTACGTGATGAGTTATCGCTTAAAGCAGGCCAAATTATTACAGATAACCTACTTAATAGCACACGTGCTCAAGTAAAAAAATATTTTATTGACAAAGGCTTTTTAGATGCCGATGCTACATTCGAAATTATTCCAGACGACCCGCGTAAAAACACTTCAAAACTACGCATTACAGTTAATCAAGGTGAGCGTGTAAAAATTCATAACATCACATTTACAGGTAACACTACCGTTGATGCTAGAAAGCTAAGAAAGGCGCTAAAAAAGACTAAAGAAAGCAGACGCTTTTTAGCAAAATCAAAGTTTATTGAAGCCGAATACGAAGCCGACAAACAAAAACTTATTGAAAAGTATTTAACCTTAGGCTACCGCGATATTGAAATTATTAAAGACTCTGTTTCGCGTGGCGGTAAAAAAGCATTAGACATTCATATTACCCTAAACGAAGGAACAAAGTACTTTTTTAGAGATATTAAATTTATTGGTAACAGTAAATACCCTACTTCGTATTTAAAAGATATTTTAAAAATTAAGCGTGGTGATGTGTACAACCAAGCCCTGCTTGATTCGCGCTTAAACATGAGCCAAACCGATCTTGATATAAGCACCTTATACATGGATGATGGTTACTTATTTTTTAGAATTGAGCCAGTTGAGGTATTGGTAGAAAATGATTCGATTGACTTAGAATTACGCATTAACGAAGGACCACAAGCACGTATAAATAAAGTTACTGTGCGTGGCAATACCAAAACAAGCGACCACGTAATTTTACGCGAGTTAAGAACAAAGCCTGGGCAGTTATTTAGTCGTAGCGATATTACACGTAGTTTACGCGAATTGGCATCAGTAGGTTATTTTAACCCTGAAGCATTAAATGTAAACCCTGTGCCACACCCAGAAAACGGCACAGTAGATATTGAATATATTGTTGAAGAAAGACCAAACGATCAAATTGAATTATCAGCTGGTTGGGGTGTAAATAGTGTTGTTGGAACACTTGGATTAACCTTAAATAACTTCTCTACCCGCAAAATGTTCGATCCAAAATCGTGGGCACCAGTGCCAAGTGGTGATGGACAGCGTTTAAGTTTGCGTGCACAAACAAACGGAACCTTTTATCAATCGTACAGTGCCTCATTTACCGAACCTTGGCTAGGTGGTAAAAAACCAAATGCCTTATCAGTTTCTATGTTCCACTCGGTACAAAGTAATGGATATGCAAAAGGCGAGGCACTTCGTTCGGCATTATTTACAACAGGCTTTTCAATAGGCTTAGCTAAGCGCTTAAAATGGCCTGATGATTTCTTTGTGTTACAGTATTCGTTAGATTTAAAACGTTACAATAACATGTACAACTCGCTTGGTCAGAGCAATATTCCAAGCATACCGCAAGGTGCATCAAACAGTTTAAGTTTACGATTGGTGCTATCGCGTAATTCTACAGATCAAAATATTTATCCAAAACGTGGTGCAAACATTTCGTTTTCGGTACAAGCCACTCCGCCATATTCTGCATTTAGCAATAAAGATTACACCACCTTATCTACAAGTGAAAAATACAAGTGGTTAGAGTTTCATAAATGGAAATTTGATGCTACTTTCTTTACACCAATTGTAGGCAAATTAGTTATTATGAGTCGTGCAAACTTTGGCTTTATTGGCAATTACAATGCTGCAGTTGGTATGACACCTTTTGAGCGCTTTTGGGTAGGTGGGTCAGGTTTAATGGGCTTTAACTTAGATGGTAGAGAGCTAATTGCTTTACGTGGTTATCAAGATTATACCTTAACACCTTATGTAAACAATAGGGTAACTACACAATATGGTGTTATTGATAATCCTGTGCGCACAGGAGGTACTATTTACAACCGCTATACTTTTGAATTACGCTATCCAATATCATTAAATCCGCAAGCCACAGTATTCCCATTAATTTTTGGTGAAGCTGGTGGAGCTTGGTTAAAAGCACGCGATTTTAATCCATTCCAAGTATATCGCTCGGTTGGTGCAGGTGTGCGTATATTCTTACCTATGTTTGGTATGATTGGCTTAGATTATGGCTATGGATTTGATGTGCCAACCAATACACTTGATGGACAAGTAAACAGAGGTAACTTCCACTTCTTATTAGGACAACAATTTTAACCATTCATTACCTTATAAATATAAACTAATGAAAAAGATATTTTTATTGATATTGCTTGTTGGCACTGCTTTTGTAAGTACGCAAGCACAACGTTGGGCTTATGTTGATACTGAGTACATATTAGATATGTTACCAGAGTATCGCTCGGCACAAAAACAATTGGAACAACTATCAAGCGATTGGGAAAAAGAAATAGAAAAAAAACAAGCCGCGATTGATAAAATGTACCGCGATTTTAGTGCAGAGCAAGTGCTTTTAACAGAAGAACTTCGCAAAAAACGTGAACAAGAAATTAAAGATAAAGAAAAAGAGTTACGCGACTACCGCAACCAGAAATTTGGTTACGAAGGTGAGTTGTTTAAAAAAAGACAAGAACTAATAAAACCAATACAAGACAAAGTTTTTGATGCAGTACAAAAAGTAGCAAAAGCAGGTGCTTTAGATTTTATTTTGAATAAAGGCGGTGATTTAATTATGTTGTACTCCAACTCTAAATACGATAAAAGTGATGAGGTACTTACCGAACTTGGTGTAGCCGTATCTAAAAACAAAGATCAATCAACCCCAAAAAAACCATAACAAAACAATAATTTATAACAGTAAAATACACATAACATGAAGAAAACAATTATTACCTTGGCTTTAGCCATTGCAACATTCTTTGGCGCTACTGAGGCCAATGCACAAAACAAATTTGCGTACATCGATTTTCAAGAGTTAATGCAAATTATGCCTGAATACAAAAAAGCTCAAACAGATATGGAAGTTTTCAGCAAATCGTTGCAAGATGAATTAAAGAAAATGAACGATGAGTTTGAAACTAAACTTGCTGCTTACCAAAAACAACAAGCTACTTTAAGCGAAGCCATTAAAGATTTGCGCGAAAAAGAATTACGCGATATGCAAAGCCGTATTCAAGGTTTTCAAGAAACAGCACAAGAAAATGCACGTACTAAAGAGCAAGAGTTATTAAAACCAATTGTAGAAAAAGCAAAAGCAACCATTGCAGCAGTAGCTAAAGAAGGTAACTACACTTATGTATTTGATAGCAGCCCAGGTTCGCCATTAATTTACAAACCCGAAGGAGATAACATTATGGGTGCTGTAAAAAAGAAATTAGGAATCTTAAACTAAGTTTTTACAACGCATAAAAAAGCCCCGCCCCGATTACTCGGGGCGGGGCTTTTTGTTTATACAGTTTGCTAATAATCCATATCCATACCGCCACCATTGCTATCGCGTTTTGGTGTACGTCTTTTAAACAATGATGTTTCCATATCGCCAAAGCGCCAAGTAATGCTTAAACGTACAAACCTCGTTTCGCGCCTGCGGCTTATGTTTTGTTGCATGGTTTCACTTTCGTAATAAGTACCAAACCTTCTGGTATTAAAAATATCATTAACCAATAAGTTAACACTTAAACGCTTCTTAATCTCTTTATTTAGCGAAAAATCTAATGAGTATTGGTTTAAGGTTTTACCTTGAGGTGTAATTTTAGGAGCTTCATAATTTCCATTTAACTGAACGGTATAGCTTTTAGGTAATTTATAACTCATCATACCTTTAGTATTCCAACTCATACCTTGGTTACTAATATTGGTTGTACCAACATTAGCATCAATAATGGTGTAAAACACATTTAAGTTTACCGATACATCAAGCTTACGTTTTATTAAACTGGTTTTAAAGTTGTTTTCCCAACCCATGTTATACATGTTGTTACCATTTATAAAGGTATTTACCAATATGGTTCCTGTGGTATCGCTATTCAGTTTTTCAGCGTATTGTGTAATTGCACCTTCTGTTTGTTTTACATAAACCGAAGTAAAAAAGTTTGCCCCGGTAGATACCAATCGGTTGTAGTTAAACTCCACCGAGTTTATAAACTCAGGGCGTAACAATGGGTTTCCTCTGCGGTAATTTAGCTTATCGGCAAACATAATAAAAGGCATTACTTGCATAAAACCAGGGCGGCTAATTTTTCGCGAAAAATTTAACTGCAACTCGTGCAATGTACCAGTAGCTTTTCCATCAGCACCCTTTGCCACAATACGTTTGGTTAAATATAAGCTAGGAAAAAACGCCTTAGCTAAATTACTCATGCCATTAGGATACAAATATTCTACTGCTTGATTTTTCCCTAACAACTCGCCAAAAAAGCGGGTTTGTTCAAAACGTAAACCACCCATGTAACCAATGCTTTTATACATGTTTGAGTATGTAACATAAGCTGCATTTACCATATCGGTAATGCGGTAATTATTGGTTAATGAAGTATCTAATAAAACTTCTCCAGTATTGTTGTTTTTGTAGCCAACATTAAGCAATGAGTTGTCTTCTTTATAATTACTTCTTACCCCCATTTCCCATTTAGCGGTATCGGTAATTGGGTTTACAAAATCTAATTGATAGGTGAAGTTATTGCTGCTTCCACTACCTCTGTTTACCTGAATATCTTGTGCCGAGATGGGCACACCATTGCTATAATAATTATTGGTGGTAAAATCGCTGTTACTTTTACGCGTACCATAATTGTAGGTAATGTCTGTTGATAGCTCTTTACCTTTTTTAGGATATGTTTTACGCAACTGCAGTTGCGTGCTGTAATTGTTCCAACGGGTTGATCCTACTGTATTACGGGTACCGTATGTAAGCAAATCATTTACCGAATCTTTTTGATTGAATGATTGCATTTCGTCTGATTCAAACCCACCACTCATCATACTTTGACTTAAGCTTAATGTACTTCTGTTGGTTAAGTTGTAATCATAACCTAATCTTCCGTTTTGCATCAAGTTATCAGTTGTACTTCGGTTATTTTGATTGTAATATCCAGAAATTTCTCCGCTGCGCAGTATGGTTCTATAAGTATAACCTTTAGTGGGGTTAGTTGATTGGTTGATGTTGTATGAAAGGCTAAAATTGCTTCTGCCCTCTTTAACATTTAAGCTAACCATACCATTGTAACGCTCAGGGTAACCTGCACCTAAAGTAACTAAACCATTGTAACCAGGCTTAGTATTTTTCTTCATCACAATATTTAAAATACCACCCGATGTAGAAGCATCAAACTTGGCCGATGGATTGGTAATTACTTCAATCCTATCAATTTGATCGGCAGGAATTTGATCTAATGTAAAGTTGGTTGGTCGGCCATCAACAAAAATAGTTGGGCTGCTATTGCGCATAGTAACTGAGCCATCAGCATCAACAGAAATACCCGGAATATTTTTAACTGCATCTACCCCAGTACCGCCTTTTGTAGAAATGTCTTTCTCTACATTGTATACCCTTCTATCAACAGCCATAACCACCGCTGCTCGCTCGCCTTGTATGTTTACAGCATTTAAGTTTTTGGCATCAACCTCAATAGCAATATTGCCAAGGTCTTGCTCTAAGTTAGCAGGTGTAATAGCTACTGGTTGGGTAACTGCTTTGTAACCTATAAAACTAACTCTTAACCTAAAACGCCCCATGGGCAATTTATCAATACTAAAATCGCCATTGGCTTTGGCCAAGCTGCCACCTATTACACTATCCTTTTGTAAAGCTAATAGTGTAACCGTTGCATACTCAACAGGTTGTTTTGTTTTGGGATCAACTACTTTGCCATATAAGCGTCCAATTCTTGCTTTTTGCGCATCGAAACCTGGGCGTTGAGCACTAGTAGTAAAAGTAACGAATAAAATAGAAACGAATAATACTGCTTTGTACATGTGATAAATCTCGTGTGTTAATGAGGTTTTAAGATTGCAAATCAACACAAAGGTTTAACATATACCATGTAATTTTAGATAAGTGGCGAAATATGAGCGGTGAATTTTTTAAAAACACCGGTACCTCAAAATTACTCCAAATCGGTACTTAGCTTGTAACGGCAAATGCGGTTATTCTTTTTATCGGCCACAAAAATTGTTTTACGGCTGTAACAAACTCCGCTAGGGTCGTTAAAACTAAACGGACCAGTATTGGTTCCATCGCTGGCTTTACCACCAAACGATACAATAACTTGCTTAGTTAAGCCAGAGTTTGCAGGTGGATTAACACCCTCGTAGCCTTGTGGTGTAAATACGTACAACGAATCTGTTTCGCTATCAACCACAAACATATAACCCAAATTATCTGGAGCAATGTAGCAGTCTTCAGGCTTTTTAAATCTATAGCTTTCGTACAAAAATCTATCAGCTTTGCTTTTATCAAATGCCAAAAATTGGGGTGATTCGGTGTACTGTGTACCCAACTCTGGATCATCAAAAACAGTAATTAATAACGTACGATACTCAACCGAAGAACCTTGATCGGCCTGTGTAATTAAAAAGTTTTTTGATGTGCTCATGCCTTGCAAGCGCTGAGGTGGTGCGCTTAATGTAGCAATACTTGTAATACCTAATGCCGATTTTAAACTTGAGTTAGTTGGATTTAAACCCACAGCGTAACCAATATTAGCGCCTGCAGCATCGTACACTAAAATACCATTATCTGGGCGCACAAATGAGTTAACATCATTACGCGGACCTTTACGGGTAAGATATACCGTGTTATCGGCCAAGGTTGCAATACCTGTAAATTCTACCTCCTCATCAGCACCACCACGGTTAGCAGTTGCCCTGCGCGAATCATCATTTAAAGGATGAATAAGCGTATCAATAAATTGATAATTGCCTGTTGCGGTATTGGTTAGATGATAAACAGCTGCACGATTACCCAACAAAGGATCGTTTACGCGGCCAAGCACATAAGTGTGTAATCTTCTATCTTGTGTTACATCTGTTGCTCCTAATATTGGAATAACTTGTGCTAACTTACCCGTTTGATCCAATATGTTTAGGCCATTATCATCAATCACATAAACCATTTCATCATACCCAACATACACATCAACTGGGTTAGAGAAATTAGTAAAAAATGGATACAACGGTACGTAACCAACTTTATTGGGAATTAAGTTTGGATCTATACGTCCTTGCTCAAAAATTTGTTTAGTTTGATCATCCTCTTTTGTGCCGCATGATGTGGCTAACAAACTTAATAACACTAATCCTAAATATATTTTGCTGTGTGTACGCATAACCAATTTTATCTTAAATTAAAGGCTATAGAAACGCGATGAATATTACCTAATCTGTTTTTAGCCAAAAAGCCATAATCAATATTTACCCCACCAAAATTACGCTTAAGTTTAAAGCCTAATCCAAAGGCTGGTGCGCTATAAGCTTCATCACTCGCAAACTCGTACCCTAAACGACCATACAACATGCGCTTAAAAGTATACTCTGCACCAAAAGCATAAGTTTCGTTATTATCTGTTGGGTGATTAAGTTGTGCGGCAATGGTAAGGTTATGTTTATATCCCATTACTGGATCAAAAGCTGCACCTAACCTAAAAATACCGGGCACTGTTACGGTTGTAAAGTTTGTAATATCTGTTGGTCCGTTAAACTTAAGTACTTGTGCTTTTCCATCAGGATTAACATTAAAACCAAAGTTGCTGAAATTAATACCAAAGCGTGCATTTTTTACACCCACATCATATTTCAAACCTAAATCAAACAACATGTTGTGTATGCTTACACCAGGGTAACCTTCGTTGGCATACCTTGCATTTATACCAAAACTAAAACTATTGGTTAATATCTGTGCATACGTTAAACCAATGTAATAGTTGCTTAATGTAAAGGTGCGGCCAGTACCGTTAGGATCAAAAACAGTAGTTTCTTTCATGGTACCATAATTCATGTTAAACACCTGAAAACCTAGGTAATTTAGTTTACCAACTTTAGCAACTACACCTGCATAATTAGCATAAATATCACCAAAATATTGGGTGTTGCCTACTTGTACATTTACTTTACCCGTATCGGTTTGGGTAATACCAGCTGGATTCCAATACATAGATGAAACATCGTTGGCCATGGCCACATATGCTCCGCCCAATGAAAGAGAGCGCGCATCGGGCGCAATTTTTAAAAATTGCATACCTGTACTACCACTGCGCGAATCGCCAAAAGTGGGTAATATTTGAGCATTTGCCATCCCAGCAAATAACCCAACCGCTGCTAATACTAATGTTTTAACTTGCATTTTAACCAAGCAAATTAAACAGTTTTTTTGCGTTTTGCATTGTTAAATAATGATTATTTGGAATTGCCTGCCAAATGATGGAAGTTGCGGGTATAATTTGTTTTGATTTTAACGCATGCAAACTCACGCTAAACTAACTGGTTTATCAATAATTACGGCACTTTTGCTTACTTTAGCTTGGCCTCCCATTGGACTTTTTCCGTTAGCTTTTGTGGCTTTTGTACCCTTGTTTTACCTTCATTATTTAATTATTGAACAAAAACTAGGAACAGCTTGGCTAGTTTTATATGGCTTTGTAACCTTTTTGCTTTTTAATATTGGCACCACTTGGTGGGTTTGGAATGCAAGTGCAGGAGGCGCAGTAATGGCTTTTGTGCTAAATGCATTGCTGATGGTTTTACCCCTTTTATTTATTCATAAATTAGCTATTAAGCAAAATAACCCAACCAAATTATGGCCTTTTATTTGGGCGTGGCTTGCTTTTGAGTACTTACATTTTAGGTGGGATGGCACTTGGACCTGGCTAACTTTAGGTAATCTTTTTTCGGGTACACCTTGGCTGGTACAATGGTACGAATACACGGGAGCTGCGGGAGGAACACTTTGGATACTTTGGGTAAATAAAAATATTTTTCACTGGGCATTAGCCTACAACCACCGCGATAAACCTAGCAGATATAAAACCGCATTTAACTTGGTATTTTTTAAACTGTTTGCCCCTGCATTCTTATCGTTTTACATTGCTAATCAATACCAAAATCAGCTTGCATCTGCAAAAAGAATAACCACAAATGTAATGGTGGTTCAACCCAATATTGACCCCTACAAAGAAAAGTTTGGGCAAATGAGTGCATACGACCAAACGGTTAAAATGCTTGAAATTGCTGAGGCTAACATGGATTCAACTGTTGAGTTAATTGCTTTTCCTGAAACAGCATTAGTTGGACATTTAGATGAGCATCACCTAAACCAAGAAGAAACCCTGGTGCTTATTAAACAGTTTATGCAAAAGCATCCTAATGTGGGTATACTTACTGGGGCCGATAGTTATAAAGAATTTTTACCTGGCGAAAAGGTGAGCGAAACTGCACGGGCTTTTGAAAATGGTGTACGTTATGATGTGTACAATACGGCCTTCTTTTTAAATCCTACAGATAGCGTTATTGGCATATATCATAAAAGTAAATTGGTACCAGGCGTTGAGCGATTACCGTTTTCATCGGTACTAAAATACGTTGAAAAATATGCCATAGATTTAGGTGGTACCACAGGCAGTTTAGGCATTGATGAAGAGCCAAGTGTATTTGCACTTAATACCATGGTTAAACCTGCACCTATTATTTGTTACGAAAGTATTTTTGGCGAGTACGTAACCCAATATGTAAAACGTGGTGCTACTTTACTTTGCATTGTAACCAACGATGGCTGGTGGGGTAACACACCTGGATACAAACAACATTTAAGCTACGCTAGTTTGCGTGCCATAGAAACACGAAGATTTGTAGCGCGTAGTGCAAACACAGGCATATCGGGGTTTGTAGATGACTTAGGAAATATAACCCAACAAAGTAAATGGTGGGAGCCTACTGCATTAAAGCAAAAGGTTGCGCTAAATACACAGCAAACTTTTTATGTAAAACATGGCGATTACATTAATGAACTTGGCTTACTACTTACGTTGTATTTTTTTATTGGTTTGATAACCACAACAGGCATTAAGATAAAGCCTTGGTAATGGAAAACTCTTTATGAATTACGGCAAAAAAATCATCATAAATTAATGTTGATGAAGCCACTATTTCCTTATCAAAAACAGGGCTGCCAGTGCCTTTAAATGTATTTACTTTACCACCTGCTTCTTGTACTAACAATATGCCTGCTGCTACATCCCACGGGCTTAATCCGTACTCAAAAAAACCATCAAAACGGCCACACGAAACATAAGCTAAATCTACCGCTGCACTGCCCATTCTGCGCATGCCTCGGGTTGATTTTAGGAAGTGTTGCAAGGTATTAAGGTAGCTTTGCATTTGGTTAAAATCGTAATACGGAAAACCAGTTGCCAATAATGATTTACTTAAATCAGCATTACTATTAACCGTTATTGCACGTCCGTTTAAAAATGCACCTCCATCTTTCCAAGCATAAAACAGCTCGTGTCGGTTAGGTTCAAAAACCACCCCAATTACTGGTGTTTGATGATGCATTAATGCTATACTTATGCTGTAAACCGGAAGCTGATGTATAAAATTAGTTGTCCCATCTAAAGGATCGATAACCCAAGTGTATTCTTTTTGTTGAGTAGTAATAGTAGCTTCTTCTGTTAAAAATCCAGCTTCAGGAAAAATTTCTGATAACCCTTTTACCAACTTCTCTTCAGCAGTTTTATCCACGTACGAAACCAATTGATTAAATGATTTCTCTTCTACCCTATTGCTGGTAAAAGTTTGTGCCTCTGATTGAATAAATTGGCCTACTACCTTGGCTAAAGCACACACCTTTATTGTTGTTTCACTGAGTTTCATATTGCAAATAAATAAATATTTAATTAAAATAAATAGCTGTCAATAAAAATAAGCGCTTTTTAACAAACTACTCACTTTTGTCTTATTCTTCATCCATGCGGGCTATTACATGCTTATTGTAGTTACGCCATTTATCTAAAACTGCTGCAAAATCAGGTGGTAATTCGGCTTCAAAATACATGTTTTGGCCAGTACGCGGATGCACAAAGCCTAGCGAGCGTGCATGCAATCCTTGACGTGGCATTAGTTGAAAACAGTTTTCGACAAATTGCTTGTATTTGGTAAATGAAGGGCCTTTTAAAATTCTTTCGCCTCCATAGGTATCATCACTAAACAAATTATGACCTATGTGTTTCATGTGCACACGAATTTGGTGCGTACGGCCAGTTTCTAATCTGCACTCAATTAAAGTTACATATTGTAAACGCTCCAATACCGTATAATGTGTTACACTCCAACGTCCCTTCTCTTCATCATCATACATCATAAACACACGTCTATCTTTAGGACTGCGGCCAATGTAGCCAGTAACAGTTCCATTGTCTTCATCAAAATTACCCCAAGCTAAGGCCACATACCTACGTTGTATGGTATGATGAAAAAACTGCTTAGCCAAGTGGGTCATAGCCACATCGTTTTTGGCAATTACCAATAAGCCACTGGTGTTTTTATCAATTCGGTGTACTAATCCCGGACGTACATTATTTTCTTTAGTAAAGTTATTGTCTTTTAAATAATAAGCTAATGCGTTTACCAAGGTACCGCTTACATTATTGTGCCCAGGATGTACAACCATACCAGCCACTTTATTTACAATAAGCACATCCTCGTCTTCGTAAATAATATCAAGCGGAATGTTTTCAGGAACAATCTCGGTATCTTTAGGAGGTTGAGGTAAAACAATACTAATTACATCTAAAGGCTTTACCTTATAACTGCTCTTTATTGGTTTTTCGTTTACTAAAATACTACCTGCCTCTGCAGCAGCTTGTAGCTTGGTTCTGCTGGCATTTTGCAGGCGTATCATCAAAAACTTATCAATACGCATCATGGTTTGGCCTTTATCAACCACTATCCTATGATGTTCCCAAAGTTCTTGCTCTTCGCCACCCTCTAAATCATCACCATCAAAGTCAATTTCTTTTTTGGGCAAATCGGCTTCGTCTTTAAATTTATTATAATACATGCGCTATTTTATACAATATTGGTTTACTCGGACTAGCATCTGTTTGTAGCGATGCAATCTGAAGGTTTAATAAATACATGTCGTCTAAAACTGTATCGTTAATAAAAGCCATCTCGGTAATGGTGGCATCCATGCGTGGTGCAGCTGGATAATTCCAAAAAGCATGATGAGCTTCTAATGCGCCTCCATCTTCTTCTCTATCAACCGAAGGCAAATCAATAATAAGATGTTTTACTCCTGTTTCTCTTAAAAAAGTACACAGTTCGGGTTGTAAATAGGCAGGATTGTTACCCGAGTATACTGCCGTTAATTTATCGGTTGTGTTGGGTAACGTGCGTATAACCAAAGCCTCAACCAATGGGTTGATAAAAGGCTCAACATCGCTTAACATCACAATGTTGTTTCCATTTATGTGTTGTGGTGTAACAGTTATTACTTGGGCCAAAAACATAAATTCAGTTAATACCTGGTTGATGGTAATGCGCTCTTTGCTAATATGTCCCACGCACTCGGTATGTGTACCATTTCCATGTGCATTAATAAATAAGTTTTCGCAATTAACACTACCGCCCAAAGCTACACTTCCTACAAAACCGCCTGCCTTAAAGGGTTCAAATAACGGAGCTTGTATACCAAAGGCATTAGGATTTTGGTTACCACTGTGCATGGCAATACTTATATCAATAGGTTGATTAAAGTTTACCGTAAAATTTTGTTGTTTGTGCTCAATATTAGCAAGCATGTTACGTTATGGTTTGAGATTGCGAATATCATTATATATTTGATTAATATCTATGCGTGTTTACGAACAAAAAATAAGGTGGAAACGATTGTTGTTTTTGGTGGCTATTGTAATAGGCGCTATAAGCTTGTGGTATACCAATAAATTAGTACAAAAATTGGCTACCGAAGAAGAGAAAAAAGTACTGATGTGGGCCAATGCTACCAAACAATTGATTAATGCCAACGAAAATACCGACATTAATTTTTTGCTTGATATTATTAAAGATAACACAACCATACCCGTTATTTTGGTTGATAACGACAGCAATATTATTGCCAACAGAAACTTAGACAGCACCAAAGCAGACGATGCTAAGTACCTTGCCAAACAGCTTGAAGAGATGAAAGCTGAACACGAGCCTATTAAAATTTTATACGATGTGGCCAATCAAAAGCACAATTATTTGTACTACCGCAACTCTATTATTTTAACTCAACTTAAGCAATATCCGTATTACCAATTAAGTGTAATTGCCCTATTTATTTTAGTGGCATATTTAGCGTTTAGTTACTCGCGCAAATCGGAGCAAAACCAAGTTTGGGTGGGTATGAGCAAAGAAACGGCCCATCAATTAGGTACGCCTATATCATCATTAAACGGCTGGATAAACTTATTGCGCGAAACTGATGAAAACGGTAAAGAAGAAATTTTACAAGAGTTTGAAAAGGATGTAAAACGATTGGAACTTATTACCGATAGATTTAGTAAAATAGGATCGGCACCGGTATTAAAAGCCGAAAATATTTATCAGGTAATGGAGCGTGCTGTTGATTATTTAAAAAGCAGAACATCGAGCCAAGTTATTTACAGTATTAACTCAACCGATACTGATGCATTAGCAATGGTAAATGTGCCTTTGTTTGATTGGGTGGTTGAGAATATTTGTAAAAATGCCATTGATGCCATGAGCGGAACTGGCCGTATTGATGTAAACATTAGCACCGAAGCCGATAAGGTTTATATTGACATACAAGATACGGGCAAAGGTATTGCTCCATCAAAACAAAAAACAGTATTTAAACCTGGTTATACCACCAAAAAGCGTGGCTGGGGCTTAGGCCTATCGTTAGCCAAGCGTATTATTGAAGAGTATCATAACGGAAAAGTATTTGTTAAAGAATCAGGCATAGATAAAGGAACTACCTTTAGAATTGTGCTGCGTGGTGGCGAAACAACCTAAATTATTACAGTGCAAATATGCGCTGAAGCTCCTTTTTAATTACAGCTTGATTGTGATATTTGGATACAAAATCAGGACCTTTTGGGCCAAGTGCAATTAATTCATCAAACCTGTTTACTAAAATATTTTTAATGCATTCAGGGTCTTCTTCATCACCTTTCACATCATATAAAATACCAAATCCACCTTCGTTTATTTGCTCCCTAAAGCCAACAACATTAGCAGCAATAATAGGCAAGCCTACATAAGCACACTCAATACCCACCAGCGGATAACCCTCGTATTTACTCGGGAATACAGCCACATCAAACATAGGATAAATAAGTTCGGGGTATTTGGTAGCACCTAAATAAGTTAGGTTTTTTAATTTAGCTATTCTGGGTTGAAGCTCGGCAAGCATCTCTCCTTCGCCCACCATTATAAAATGATAATCGCTATTACCCTGCATAAGCTCGGCCACCGCTAAAAAAATATCTGGTCGTTTTTGGTGATGTAAGCGGCCTAAAAATCCAACTACTTTTTTATTAGGGTTGATACCATGAGTGGCTAACAAATTATTACGCTCTAGCTTTTCCATGCTAAACTTTTCGTAATCAATCATGTTATACAGCACCTCTATTTTAGCAGGTTGTTCTTGGTATTTTTCAACCAACACTTGTTTCCAAAAATCGCTAATTACAATGCGCTTGTCTAAGTATTGTTGAAATTGATACGAGGCCTCAAACCATCCATTATCATCATGATCTTCGCAATGCAACAAATCATACACCTCTGTATTCGGAAATTTTTCTTTTATAAGCGGAGTTAATATGTACAAGTAAGGATTACTCATGTTTAAAATAATTTTGGGCTTGTGTATTTTAATTAATTCCCAAATGGCACGCAACTTAGGATATGGCCCATGCGCAAAATATTCTAAATCGTATTGATGGCTAGCAAACTTAGCAAACTCTTTTTTAAGCGCGCCTGATTTGCCACTGCCATGCGAAGCCACATCAACAACATTATAATTGAGCGCATTAAACTCTTTTAAATAAGTGTATAATACATTTTCGGCACCGCCTACATGCCACCAAAAATGCGTGCAAAACACCGTATTATTTGGTGTAACACAAGGCGCCAATGTTTGGTCAAAATCTAATTTTACGCCTTCAATAAACCCGCCCATTTTGTGCGCTTTGGTAAACTTTACTGCAGGATTTATTTTGTGCTTTATAAAACGCGATGACCAAAACACAAACAACAACAATTCGGATAGCTTAACATTGTTTAAACGCTTGCCAAAAACCAAGCTGGTAACTTTACCTAATACCTTATTAAACAATGAATGATTAACCGTGTGATTTTGGTTATATTGATTAAATGCGTGTTGAGATTTTTTGATACCAAAAACACTCATCCAATTTTTTTTGTACGCCAACAACCTTGATAAATTACCCTCTTCTTCGCTACGGGTAACAAGCGATTTAACATTTTGGCGGTAATTAAAAATTACCTTTTTAATAGGAACACCAAATGCACCTTTACGGATGGCGCGTTGCCAAAAATCCCAATCTTCGTATAGCTTAACTCCGTTTGATAAATGGAAAGTTCGTTGGCCACCCAACTCGTTCCAAAGCGTACGTTTTACAGGAGAAATAGCAACTAAATAGTTTTGTAAAAAAAGATTTTTAGCACTAAAATCTGGTGCAATATCTGTTTGATTTTTATAGCCAAATTTACGCACACTAGGATAAGCCCAAGATGCCGTTGGATAAGTAGCTAAAGTTAATGCGCTATATTTTAAAAAATCAGGTTCAATGGTATCATCGCTATCTAGGCAAACCAAGTAGGTACCAGAAGCAACACGTGCACCCACATTGCGGGTTTCGGCCAACCATTTATTTTGTTTGTTTTGAATAACAGTTACTGCAAACTGCTTGTAATATCCAGCCGAAGCTAAATCGCTAATAATATTATTTGTAATGGAGTCGGTAGAACAATCGTTTACAATAATTACTTCAACACGGCTTAAATCAAATGTTTGATTATTGATTGAATCTAGGGTTTCAAACAAATAGTTTCCGGTATTATAAACAGGAATAATAAAACTAAATAATTTGCTGTGCTGTGCCATATTATGAATGCTTTAATTCGTATTTTTTTGAAACACGAGTTAAATTTTTATTGTAAAAAGGATCGTTGGTAACCAACTTGCCCCACTTCTGTTTAAAATACTGTTTCTCTACCAACTGCTTAGCCATAGAGTTGCTACTTATAATTGGATTACCACGTGTTAAACACTCGTGATGATACATTTTTACCCAAGGCAAATACACATTGCTGTAACCTTTAGTAAGTAGTTTACAACAAAGTTCTACATCATTACAATCTACCGCAAGGTTCTCATCAAAACCACCAACCTCTAAAAAGCGTTCTTTTTTAATCATCATACAAGCACCTGTAACAGCACTGTAATTGGTTAAGCAATTGGTATTATTAAAATATCCTGCGGTATCTTTATGCGAACCCGAATAAATATGTGCACCTGCCTCATCTAATGAAAGTACTATACCTGCATGTTGTATGGTATCGTTAGGATAAAGCAACTTAGGACCAACAGCCCCAACGTTTTCGAGTTGTGCAATTTTTAGTAATTCTTCAATTAAATTATCAGAAATGAGCTTGGTATCGTTATTTAAAAACAACAAATACTCGCCATTAGCATGCGCTACTGCACGGTTATTTAAAACCGAATAGTTAAACGGAATATCCATGCGGTAGCTTCTAATTTTTTTCGGATAATTAAATTCCCATTGTGCTACCGAGCTAAAAAAACTTTTCTCGTCACTTCCATTATCAATAATCAAAATCTCGAAATTGGTATACTTAGATAATGACACGATAGACTGTATACAAATATCTAAAATATCTGATTTGTTTTTAGATGGTATGATGATAGAAACTAAAGGATTTGCAACACTAAAAACAGGTTCAAAACAACCAAAAGATGCCTCAGAAATACGGGCATGTGCATTGTTATACTTTAAAGCTAAAAAGTTATTAAGCGATACATGGTTGCGATGAATACTGTCAATTGTTACCTCCTCTTGATGCTCGTGGTAAAGTACCTTAGAAACATGTGTAACCACATTGGATTGTGCCGTATAATTTAGCACCATCCCATAAAAATCACTATACGAATCGGTAGGCGTTGTGTCAAATATATGCTTAGAAACTACAAACAAATCGCCAATGTAATTTCGCGATAAAATAGTGTGTGGGCTCCAATCTGGTTTGAAATAAGGATTGATAGATTGTGCTGGAATGGTTGCATCAAAAAAGTCGTTATCAGAGTAGCAGAAATCAGTGTTAGGCTGCTTGTTTATTTCGTTTACAAACTGATACAAACAATCATCGCGCAACATGCAGTTTAACTTGGTAAACAGCGCATACTCACAAATAAGTTCAAATTTTGTTTGCTTGTTTACAATGCTGTATCTAAAATCATCTTTCACCACTTTATCTAACATGTAAGTCATTTTATCCGAAGGCGACTCCACAACAAAACTTACAAAAAAGTGCTTATATATTTGATTTTGAATGGCGTTTAAAAATCCGTTTAAATGCTTAAAGTTACTTGGATTAACAACAACAAATAACTGAATGTGGGGTTGTATTTTAAAGTTGGCAATATTTTGTGCCATAGATTCCAAATCGCTCTCGCGGGGAAAGTTTTTCAGCTTGTATGATTCGTAATTAACTACATCATCATTTTTTGAGAAGCCTATTAAGGTATTTACTTTACCAAACACTAAACCAAAAAGTTGCTTAAAAAACTTGGCTATTAAAAACAACCCTGGTTTTGAAAACAAGAAAAACAAACGTTGGATAAATCGCCAATTATTACCTTTTAAATAGCTATCGCTGGTTAATATAAGCTTGGTTTTAGTAAGGAAAAGATACATTTTCCAGTACGTACTACTCTCAATCTCCTTAATCCGCTCTTCGTAATTTTTAACAGCATTTAAAAGGGCAGAGTACTCTTCCTTTTGCAAATTATTTTTGGGTAGTGTATGTTTTTTCTTCATCAATAACGCCTAAAATAATTGTGAATATTGTTTACCTACTTCGTCTATATCGCCAAAAAACTCAATAGTACCATTATTAACCAAAGCCGCTTTGGTACACATATTTTTAGCCTCGGCAAAATTATGCGAAACAAATACAATGGTTGCACCTTTTGCTTTGATGTCTTCTACTTTTTTCAAGCACTTTTTCTGAAAACCAATGTCGCCCACCGAAAGTACTTCATCAATCAATAAAATATCGGGCTGTTTCATAATTGCAATGCTAAACGCAAGTCTGGTCATCATACCAGTGCTGTATCGTTTTACTTGCCAATTTATGGCCTCACCTAATTCCGAAAACTCAACAATTTCTGGTAAGGCTTTTTTAATCTCGGCCTGAGACATGCCCATCAATGCACATGAAAGTTGCACATTTTCTAATCCGCTCAATTCATTCTCTAAACCCACACCTAAACCCAACAATGGAGCCACAATACCGTTTACTTCTACTTTGCCTTTTTCGGCTTCAATAATACCCGAAAGTACGCGCAGCAAAGTACTTTTACCCGAACCATTTTTACCCAACAAGGCAATGCTTTCGCCTTTCTTGATCTCTAGGTTTATTCCTTTTAAAACAAATTTTTTCTTTAAAAAACTATATCTACCTAAGTTAATTAAAAAGTCTTTTAACGAAATGAATCCATTTTCCTGCATATAAAAACAAACGTCTACGTCTGTTAATTTTATCATTACTTTATCGGTTGATATCATATGTTGGAAATAAACCCCTTTCTGTATTTATTAAATACTATATAGCCTGCACCAAATGCCACCAATGCTAAAGCGGTACACATTAAAAAATTAATGCCATTGGGTTGCTTAAATCTGTAAAAAATATCGTGAAACGACTCCACGTAATAGTAAAAGGGATTAAACTTAAGTAAATACCTGGTTTCTTCTGGCAATAACTCGGGCGTGTAAGCTATTGGGGTAAAGTAAAAAAAGGCTGGAATAATGGTATTCCAAAGCAATTGTATATCTCTAAAAAACACATTAAGTGTACCCAATAACATGCCCACACCTAATACAAAAATACTGGTTACAAGTATTAATGGAATTACAAATACTATGGTCCAGTTTAATTGAAAGTTTAAAAAGAACATGATGGCAAAAAATGGAATAAACGTAAGCAACAAATTAATTACTGCTGCTAATGCTGCCGATAAAGGGAAACTAAACGGGTGCAAATTAATGGACTTTAAAATAGAAGCATTATCGATAAAAGAAGATAAAACCTGTAAAATAGAAGCCGATATAAAATTCCAAAATATTAACCCACTTAGTGCATACAATGAAAAATTTTGAATGTGGTTTATTTCTTTAAATACCACAGTAAGTATGAGTAAAAACAACAATGGATTAAGCATGCTCCAAAAAATTCCTAAGAAGGAGTTTTTATAGCGTAGTTTAATCGTTTTAATAGCAATGTTTAGTACTGCGTTTCTAAATCCCTTATTTAATAGTGTTTTTTCCAAGTATAAAATTTTTACAAAAGTAGTCAATTAGCAAGCATTATCAAGCCAATTGGCTTAGTTTAACCCTACTTTTCAGCTACATACAATATTTGGCAAGGTGTAAGCTGTAGTAATGTGGTGGTTTAAAGTGCCGAATAATCAGTAATAACAAGCCCAAACAAGGATTAATACAAAATCGCTTTTTGTAAACCGAAAGGGTTTACTATTTTCGCATTTGGTATTTGCTACTACATGGTTAGTAGCAATTGGCCTCATAGTTCTACCGCAATGGCGGGAGGATAGAATAGTCCTGAAGGCTTTCGGGATTGATGTGGGTTCGATTCCAATTGTTCTTTATATTTGGTCTCATAGTTCAATGGATAGAATAGAAGTTTCCTAAACTTTTGATGTGGGTTCGATTCCCGCTGAGACTACAATTTACCCTCCTGTCGTTTTTTTACAAAACATAAAACTAGCAAGTTAAATACGTATGGAAAACCAAGAAAAGTTGCTGCTGTTGGCGCAAGAGCAAATTTGGGCACAAAAGTTTCATGATAGCATCAGGGGATTAAAAGAAGTAAGCGAGGTTTCTTATTTTATTGGAAACTGGGCCGGTAATTACACTTTCTTTTATTTACTAAGTCGTTTATTGCAAGAGTTTAAATTTGAGCGAATTCTTGAATTGGGCTTAGGCGAATCGTCAAAATTTATTACCACCTTTTTAAAATCGCAGAATACTCCCGCACATTTTTGTCACGATATTTTTGAACAAAACAAAGTATTTGCCGAACACTTTACTCATAAATGTAACCTGTGGCAAAACTCAAATATTACTATTGTTGATTTAATTGAGCAGGATATTTTAGGTAACAAAAACAAAGCATTTGATTTTGGTAAAATAACAATTAACGAATACGATTTTTACGTAATAGACGGACCAATTGGCTCACCAAATTATTCGAGGTTTGATGTGATGAAACTAATGGAAAACAAACAACCTGGTAGCGAGTTTGTGGTTTTGTTTGATGATGTAAATCGTACGGGCGAAATGGATACCTTAAAATATTTGATGGGTTGGTTTAACGAAAAAGGCATTGCTGCCGATTACCAAATTTACCATGGCGAAAAAAGTGTAGCCGTAGTTACCACCCCACAATACAAGTGGGCCTTATCTTATTAAACTGAGTTAATAACTAACCCAATATTTTTTCTAAAAAACTTTTACGCTCAAGCTTGGTTAACCAAGTAGTATAAAATTCTTGCTCCTGCAATCCGTGATTTTTAAGGTAAATGCGAAGTTGCCAAGCAAAGGCTTGTTTAGCTTGGTTAAAAGGCTTGCGATACTTTTGTGCGTTTAAAAACACCAATAAATTATGCATATCATCTTGTGCTATTAAGCGTAGCTTACAAAAATCGTTGTAGGTATTTTTAAGTTGAGGCAAAATAGTTAACCCTGCATGTTGATGTATGCAGTCGCGAATTTCAACAGCAAATTGCTCTTGCGAATCGTCTGTTTTGGGGTTTGTTGGCACATGATAAGAAACTACAGGAACTTGCATGTTGCAAAAAGTTAAGCCCAACTTTAAACAAGTAAACCAAAAATCATAATCTTGGGCACGCACATAATGCGGATTATACTTGGCCACCGTTCCCCAAAAATTGGGTCTGTTTTTAAGCATTACAGCAGGATTTGCCATTGGACTATTAATAAGCATATAAGCCGTAATCATATCATGATGCTGGTGCAAAGGCCAAGTGCTATCTGTATCGTTTACTACAAACATAGCCGAGCAAATATCAACATGCTTGTTGGCATCCATAAACGCAACTTGTTGCTCAAACCTGGTAGGAAAAGATTTATCGTCACTATCATTGTAGGCAATGTAGGGCGTAGTAATTTGGGGTAAAATAAAGTTTAGCACATCCGATTTTAACACAATATGCGCAGGCAAAATAACTACTTGGTAACTGCATGTAATAACAGCATCAATGGGTTGATGGGTTAATATGATCCACTCCAAACCAGTAAAAGTTTGTTTATTCATACCTAACACGCATCTGCTAAATTGGGTTTCGTTTTGATGCAGGTATGTAACAACAGTTAGTTTTTTCATTGCCTAATACGACTTAAATGCCAACAAATTTTCGGTAGCAATCAAATGTAAAATAATTGTTTTACAAAATACTTACGGCACCCTTAGCAATTGGGGCGTGAATGAGTTTATGTATTACAGTGTCCGAATACAAGCAGAGATATCACTTAATCAAGCTGAAATAATTTCACGTGGTGTTGTCATTTTCAATTAGATTTTATTAATTAGTGTAATAATTATATCCCTTAAATTACTAACTATGAATTTTATTAAAAATGTTTGCGGTGTTTTCTATTCAAAACCTAGCTCATTAAAATTAAGCCTCCTTTTTTCGATAATGCTATTTTTGTTTTCCTGTGGCAAAGACGGTAAGTCTGGTGATGTTTATATCAGAATAACGAACGCATCAGGAATTTGCCCAATTACAGCTTATACAGATGACAACCCTGGCATACCCAATTCTTTTTACTTAAACACTTATTATAAATGTAACTCCGGTACTTACCGCTACAGTTATATCGCTTGTCAGCAGTACTGGTATGGAACATACACAATCACAGCCGAAGATGGTAAAGACGGAGGTTTTTTTTCTAATGGAGACAATGGAAAAACCAAAAGATATACGTTACAATGTTGGGGATATTCAGAACCTGACTTTACCTACACTTTAGGTAAAACAACTAATGGTTGGAAAAAATATCCTGATATTGTTACAACATACGCAGATGGAACAACCATTAGAGTTTCTCGTGAATGCAGACCACTTCTAAATGCAAACGAGGAAGTTAAAAACAATAAGTTGGCTAAGTAATAATTTTTTTAGAAACCGGCCGAGTAATCCGGTTTATGTGATACAAAACAACCCCACCAAGTTTTACTTAGTGGGGTTGTTTGTTTTGTTCTTTACACTACATCATAACTCAAGTACTCAAGGTAATGGATGGGCAAGGTTGTTATGTATTGAGGAAGTCACAATCTGTTTTTTTTACAATTCTTTTATAAAAATATAATTACCTTTAGTTTATGAAACGAACAAGCCTACTTCTAATGGGTTTACTTCTACAAATTTTGTTAGTAAAAGCTCAACCCTATTTTCCTTTTCCAAACAAAGGAATTACTTACTTTGGTGGTTATTTAAACTCCAATATACATTATGCATTAGCTCCTTTAGATAGCATTGTAGGTCAACAACCCAAGCAATACACCTTTGCTCCGGCTATTTTACCTGTGTATGATAATGAATCAAGTAAAGAATGTATTGCCAACGGATTAAACAGCATATTAGGAGCTAAAGTTGAAAACTATGGCGATACACTTTTTCAATTTTATAATTTCACTAACGCTTCAACTAAAATATATTTAAACACACCAATAGGCTATAGTTGGGTGGCATATTACGACTCAAGTGTGAAGGCAACGTTTACACACGACACCACAAAGATTTGGATGGCAAATGGCATTCCAGACACGGCACAAGTATTTAGTATTGTGGTTGAAAATTACGTTGATTTCGTAACGCCAATTGAATATAAACCCATGGTAATTGGCGCAAACACAGGACTCATTCAGTTCCCCATGTTTTATACGTTTCCTTACCCAACTAATTTGTTTGGCAACTTTGCTCCTTACGAGTTTAAAATATCACCACCACAAATACATAACATAACCTGGGATAGCATTTATAATTTTAATGTGGGCGATGAGTTTCATGTAATGTATAATAAATATTGGTACGACAGATTTACGCCAAACTCGTTAGAAACAGATACCTTTAAAACGGTTTACGAGATATTACAACGTAATCAACCCAACCCCGATTCGCTTTGCTACTTAACCAAACGCCTTTCATACCAAAACTCATTTAAAAATGGTGTGTATACTCAAAAAGTAATTTCGGATACCGAGAGTATTGGTTACAAACGCTGGGAGCCATATGATATTGAACCTTCGTTATATGTGAAACATCCATATTTCTCTTACACCATTGCCAACGACCAACATGGATTATTTAAACTTAATCATATTCAGTTTATTGGTGATGGCAATGACTCGTGTATATATAATATATTTGATGCAGGATATTTCCCATCCAACAGATATTACAATGGACTTGGTGGACCCTACTTTGAACATAGCATTGATGGATCAACAGGATCTACAGGCCATGAAAGCTATCAATTAGTTTATTACCGTAAAGGCAACAAAAGCTTCGGAGTTCCAATTCCAAAAACGGTAGGAATAACTGAAAGTATGCAGCAAGCATTGGTAACAGTTTATCCCAATCCGGCTGCACAATTTGTATCAATAAACTTAGCTACACCAACACTTAATGCAGAGTTCAATTTGTATGATGCAATAGGTAAATTGGTACTTACACAAAAACTTGCTGAGCAAACCAACATGATTGGTTTAACGCATTTACAAAAGGGTATGTACTTTTATAGCATTATGCAAGGCGAAAAAGTAGCTACAGGTAAACTTATTAAAGAATAAAAGCCGTTCAGGTTGACTAATTTTTAGTTTACTATTATAGTTTGTTGTTCTGCATACGGAAGGCAGGGCCGCGTGAACGGATTATTCCCGCTTTATTATTTCACCATCTTTATTGTAGTAAAGTTTCACAATTGGAATCAAACATGTAGTATCTTTATATTCAAATGCCACACCTGAAGGCTTTCCTGATAGATAGTTCATTAAATACCGTCTGTTACCCGATGAATAATAACCCACTGAAACACCTTCTTGTTTACCGTTGTTATATGTTTTAATAGATTCAAGGCTCCCGTCCTCATAAAAATAATAATTCACGCCAACTTTTAATCCATCTTTATAAAATTCTTGCGATTGAACACGACCATTCGGATAGAAATATAAACAGGATCCTTCTAAAGATCCTTCCTTGAACCTAAGAATTTGATTAGGGATCGAGTCGCCATCATAATAACTAATATCAATATTTTGACTGCTTTTTTCTTTGCAACAATAGAATGTAAGCACCATAGATGTTAATGCAATGTTTAACCAGTTCACGCGGACCTGTGGTCCGTGTGCCGTTAAAATTCCTTTTATAAAATACATCAAGCCTTGTTTCATATTTTCTAAAAATTTAGAGGTACCCAAATGTAAAAATTTTGTGCGAGTTTACTTCAACCCAATTTTGTTTTACTCCTATTTGTGGCTTAAAAAGGATTTGTATATGCATACAGCTACGTACAAATAAAACTAACGCAAACAGGGCCACAAAGTGTTCTGTATTTTTTAGAATTATATATATACTTGCAACCTGTATTTAGGTAACCTAAATAGGTTGTACTAAATACTACTTTAAACAATATTACTAACTACAATACAAGGCGTTGCATTTTACATGTAACGCCTTTTTTACCGCATGGCTAAACAAAAACTAAAGCGATTTAAAGAATTTGCCGAATATCCGCACACCTTTGATTTTGCATACAACCTAAAAGGCAAATGGCACCAAGAAGTTTTTAAAAACAACAACCCCATTGTGCTTGAGTTAGGCTGCGGTAAAGGTGAATATACGGTTGCGCTGGCCCAGCAATTTCCGCACAAAAACTTTATAGGCATTGATATAAAAAGCAACCGCATGTGGGTGGGTGCCAAAAAAGCGCTCGAAAATAACATGCACAATGTAGGCTTTATGCGCGCACTCATGCACCGCATTAACGAGCTATTTGATGCTGGCGAAGTAGATGAAATTTGGATTACTTTTCCCGATCCTTTTGTGCGCATACGCAGTGCAAAACACCGCTTAACGCACACCCGCTTTTTGCGCCTATACCAACAAATTTTAAAACCTGATGGTATCATAAATTTTAAAACAGATAGTGATGAGTTGTTTGCATTTACCCAAAATATGCTCGAGCATTTAAACATCGCCCCAATTGTTACCGATTATGATGTACATGCCAACCCCCAAGCAGATCCTATGCTAAAAAATGTACGTACCTATTACGAAAATTTATTTATGGGCAAGGGCAAAAAAATTAAGTTTACCCAATTTAAACTTAACCAACTAACCGAGGTAAGCGCAAAAGCTTTTGAAGATTGGTTTGAAACCGAAAGGTTAAAATTGGTAGAACAAGGATTAAGCACCGGCATATAATTTCCTCATTTTCATGATAAACCTTAGGTTATTAAACAATTTGGTTAATTAACTTTGTACCATGCAAACCATTTTTGCGCTAAACCAAGCATATAGCTTTGCCGATGTAAAGGCAGGTAATTTTCATTTTAGTGATGAGTACTTTCAGCACACTTTTAACTTTTGTAAAAAATGGCTGAATGGCACTAGCCACTTTACATTTAATACATCGGGTAGTACAGGTTCGCCTAAAATTTTTGATGCACAACGCCATCAAATGTTAGCAAGTGCACAAGGTACCATTGCTGCTTTAGGTTTAACTGCTGATGAGCATATTTTACTTTGTATTAGCACCAAAATGATTGGTGGTGCAATGATGTTAGTTAGGGCATTAGAGTTAGGTTGCGATTTAACCATAGTAAACCCAAACTCAAACCCGCTTGAAAACTGCGAGGTTAATCATCACTTTACCTTAGCATCGTTTGTACCCATGCAGGTATACGAAATACAAAACGATAGTTTACTGGCACAAAAACTACAAGGATTTAAAAATATACTTTTGGGTGGTGCGCCTGCTTGTAGCGGTACATTAACCTCGTTTGGCCAGCTAAGCAATAATGTTTGGCAAACCTATGGCATGACCGAAACCCTTAGCCACATTGCACTTAAAAAGGTAGGTAGAGATAATTACTACACCACTTTGCCTGGTGTAAAAATTAAAATAGACGACCATGATTGCCTTTGTATTGAGGCCGAGGTAACCGATAACCAATGGCTAATTACCAACGATGTAATTAACCTAATTGATGATACCCATTTTGAATTGCGTGGCAGAATTGATGACGTGATAAATAGCGGTGGTATTAAAATTTTTAGTTATGATGTGGAGCATGCCATTATGGAAAAATTTGCTGCACTTGAAATGCCTCCCAAGCCTTTATTTGTGTGCAGGCAACCCGATGATAAATACGGAGAAACCGTTGTGGTAATTATGCTAGGCGAGCCCTTGGATGATGCCATTATTGCACAGCTTATACAACACTGTAAAGACACCTTGGGTAAATACGCTGCACCTAAACACTTTTACTTTGTAAACGAATTTGAGAAGCTTGAAAGTGGTAAATTGGATAAAAAAAACACCCTTAATAAGATTATAAATCAACATAACTAATTGATTAATAAATAAATTAGGCTTTACTTAAAATTAACTTTTTTTAAAAGCAGAGTTTTTTATATTCGCATTAAATATAAAATATAAATACTATGTACTGGACATTAGAATTAGCCTCATACCTTGACGATGCGCCATGGCCGGCCACTAAAGATGAATTGATTGACTACGCTATTCGTAGCGGAGCACCACTTGAAGTAATTGAAAACTTACAAGAAATGGAAGATGATGGTGAACCTTTTGAAAGTATTGAAGAGGTTTGGCCTGATTATCCAACCAACGAAGATTACTTTTATAACGAAGACGAGCTTTAAACCCAAATTAATCAATAGAAGTATTCTACTTGATTTAGTTGGGTTTACCCCGATTAGCATTTGTTCAGCAATTTGTAAAAATTGATGATTACAAATTCTTTATCGATTGAGTATTTAATACTGAATAACGGGTAAAAAAAGGGGTTATCAATTACTTGATAACCCCTTTTTTTATGGTACTTAAAATAACTGCAATTATTCTTCCATGCCTTCAGTATCATCGGCCACAAACGGACTTTGATATTGAGATAGGAAGCTATTTTTACTTTCGGCTACATTAACCGCATAGCGTAATCCGGCACCTTTACCAATTACTTTTACCAAATTAAGTTCAAGCAAAGTAGCAAAATCGCGTTGTATGGTTTTACGGTTACAATCAAACTCGGTTACCAACTCCTTGGTGCTAATAAATCCTTTGTGTTGAATGATGTACATGATTAACTTTTGGCGTTGATTTAATACCGCATCATCAAACTCTTTTAATCTATAACCACGCTCAAACACGTAGTTCATAATATTTTTCTGACGAGGATTTAATTTATCAAACTCAACCTGTTGGCGGAAATAAGAACGTAAAAGTGTGCGCGTTCTATCCAGCTGATTGGTATACATCATCATCCCAAAATCAAGCATCTGCTGATCGGTTGCTGCAATTTTTTCTACATCGCGGGTTTCGCCCAAAAACACTTGATAATCGGCCTTGCTTAGGTAAAGCTCATGCTCTATACTAAACAATCCTTGCATGTTTACCTCTTGCTTAGTTAACCAAAAATTTTGCATTAAGCTGGCTATTTTTGATTTGGCTTCGCTAAATAAACGCAGTTGTAAAAGTTTAAAATGCAATACCCAACTTTTTACCACAGCATGATGCTCGGTATCGTGGTTCATGTACTCAAACAAACTTTCTAGTTCAAGTTCGGTTGAAGCCGTTAAGCGCTCGGGAGCACGGGTAGCATTTACAGTAAACAAGTTCACATCATCGCGGTTGTTATATAAATCTAACACCAAAATTTTATGCAGCTGATACAACATACCAACATTAATTGGCTGATCAAGCTGTGTATTTAACCACTCTTCTGCCTTAATGTATTGCTCAATGCCACGCTCGTTAAATGCCTTAGGTTTTATCTTACCCTCTACAATATACTTAACAGTTTTTATGTCAATTAAGTTATGGTCGATGGCGTTAGCATAATACGTGCGTAAAATAGCGCTATTGGTTTGCTCTATCTGTTTAAGATGTTCGGGCAAATCAATAAAATCATATATTTTAAGCAATTCGGCATAGTGATGAAAGCAATCGTAGTGATTACTTTCTATAGCTATTGCTGGTTCAAGTTTATTTACCAATATCATACACCTCAAAACTACAAGGCTTTGATATTGCTTTTTTGATACCCTACTTTTAAAACATAGTGGATATTGTAGTTTAGCTTAGCTATTACAAACACAAAAACGTGTAAAGGCTTATCAATTGCGACATTAAGCGCTTCTTAAAAAATAGACACGCACAAAAAAACTGCGTGGATAATTGGTGCATAAACAATGCTTGACTGCTAACTATTGCGACAATAATTATACATCAAGCCTAAAAATCACAACTTAAACAACACTGCTAATAGGCTGAAAATACTCATACAAACAGCAACAATAACCAGATAAATTTGCGCAATTTTTAAGCTTATTGCTTGCACGGTTTGCTTAATTTGTTTCGACCACCAAGTATAAAAAGCAGCAACAGGTGCAAAGCATAACAGCCAAATATAAAAGCCAAGCAAATGTTTGGTACTAAAGAAAAACAACAACATAAATACGTTGCCAATTATCATCATGGTGGTACTTAAAATAAGTACACGTTTAGGACTAAACACTACGGCAATGGTAATATCACCTTGCTCGGCATCGGCTGGTGCTGTATGCAATTGCAACATTGGAATAATTGCTCCTACCATAAAAGCTACTGCTTGTATAGCTAAAAAATTAGGCGATAATTCGGCACCAGGCATTACATAAATACCAATGGCAAAAACCAAAGGACCACACAAAAAAATATTTAGCAAATAGGCTACAAAACTTAACTTTTTAAATCGGGTTGATGGATGAAAGTAAAGCACATAAAACAAAACAAATAATGTAGCCAACAGTGCACTTTTAATGGATACAACGCTTAATAAACCAACTCCAATTAAGCTAATTAAAACAGGCACGCTATTAAACTCTTTAAACTGAGCAGCCATAAAAACACCCGCAAAAATAAAGGCATGTAATGCCAGCAACAATACAATTACTGCTTGTAAAGATACTCCGCTTAATCTGCTTAAAGCAAACACCGAAACAGGCAGCATAACTAAGCCATACTTTACTGCATTAAAATAATTTTTTGCACTTATCATGTTGCAAAGAAAAGCGATAAACCATATTTAAGAAAATTTTATTAATCAATGCGAATGCCTGATTTTTAAGGTACTTAACGGTACATAGTCTTTTACAGTAAATGAATAACAAGGCATATTCCATCACACTATATGGCTTAATACGGTTTTTAAATAAATTTGTTAAAAAGCAACTGTATGGAAAAGCCACATTTACTTATTGTAGAAGACGAAATAACTTTAGGAACTCTTTTAAAAGAAAATTTAAAAGCTAAAGGCTTTACTGTTAAACTGTGTAAAGATGGTGAAGAAGGTTGGCAAACATTTAAAACCGAACGTTTTGATTTATGCATTTTAGATGTGAACATGCCTAAAATGGATGGATTTGAATTGGCCAAAAACATACGCGAGAAAAATGATGTAGTGCCTGTTATTTTTTTAACAGCCAACTCTTCGCAAGAAGATAAAATAAAAGGATTTGATTTTGGTGCTGACGAATACATTACCAAGCCCTTTAATTTAGACGAGCTAGTGGCCCGCATGAAAGCCATTTTAAAACGCACCCAATACGCGCCACAACAAGTTGCCGCAACCGAGGAGAGTTACACCATTAGTACTATTGTGTTAGATTTTACCAATCATAAACTATTGGTTAATGGCGAAGAAAAACGCATTAGCACAACCGAAGCGCAATTGCTAAAATTGTTTATTACCAACAAAAACAACTTGCTAACCCGCAATGCCATTTTACTTAATGTGTGGGGCCGCGATGATTACTATACCGCGCGTAATTTAGATGTATACATTAACAAGCTTAGAAAACTTATTAAAGCAGACGAAACCATAGAAATAGTGAATATTCACGGTTCTGGGTTTAAATTAGCAGAAAAAAATACTCCTGCTTAACCCGTGTTAAAAAAATATTTAGTTGGCATATTGTTGCTGTTTAGTTTTTGTGCAATTGCGCAACAACAGCAAATAGACAGTTTAACTGTTTTATACGATAATGCGCCCGAAAATAAGCAACACGAACTTGGCATGCGCATAGCCAATTTGTATGCCAATGCCAACCCCAATAAGGCTATTGATTGGGCCTTACTCTCTATAAATAATACGCACAGCAGCTTACAAGAGGCTCAAACAAAACAATTCTTAGGGTATCTTTATTTCAGAATTGGCAACCTAAACAAATCAATTGAGGCATACCGCCAAGCTTTACAAATTAGCAACGATATAGGAAACGAACCCTTTAAAGCACAAGTGCAAAGTGCATTGGGTGGCACCTACTTTTTAGCGGGTAACCTTTCCGAATCGGCCAGTAACTATCTGCAAGCACTTCGTTTTTTTGAAGCCCAACAAGATAAAAATAGCATGGTTAGTGTATACATTGGCCTAGCTAACATTTACAATAAGCAAAACAATTTTGCACAAGCTATTGAGTACAATTTAAAGGCTATCAATATTTATGAGGCCTCGAGTAATAAATTTAAAATCTTAATTGGATACGACCAAGTTGGTAATTTATACCAAAAACAAGGTAACTACGCCAAGGCTAACGAGTACTTACAACGAGCGCTAAAACTATATGTGGAGTTAAATAATTTAGCCGGTCAATCATCTTTACTGCTACAAATAGGCTCCAATCAATTTGCAGCAAAACAATACAGCAAAGCGGTTGATAGTTATAATCAGTCTATAAAACTTTCAAAAAAACTAAACATGTTGCCTGTGCAGGCGGCCGCTTGCAATGGGTTAGCCCTAAGTTATGCCGAGCTTAAACTTTATGACAAGGCCATTGTAGCCGGACTTGAAGCTCAGCAAATTGCACAAAAAGCAAGCTTAAAAATAGAATTGGAACAGGCGTATGAAACGTTATCAAAACTTTATAAAACTACCGAAAAACACGATAAAGCAACCACTTTCGAAAACTTAAGTAAAGAGATTAAAGACTCGCTTTATAACGATAGCACGCTAAAACAACTGGCCGATTTACAGCTTAGGTTTGATGGAGAAAAAAACAAGCGTAAAATTGAACTTCAAACCAAAGAGCAACAAGTATTAGCCTCGGAGTTATTGCGCGAAAAGCAAGTAAGAAATAGCATTGTTATTATACTTTTTGTTGTATTGCTTGGCTTAGCAGGCTTGGGCATTCTGTATATTCAAAATAAAAAAATAGCCAAAAACTTAAAACTACAAAAAATTGAATTGGAAGCTACTTCGGCTGCTATTTTAAAACAGAAAGAAGAACTTGGTCAGTTAAACAATGTAAAGGATCGCTTTTTCTCTATCATTTCGCATGATTTAAGAAATAACCTAACCACCATGAAACTGTATTTTGATTTGGTTTCGAACCCCGATTACGAACCAAGCGAAGACATGGAGGATATGACTAAACAAATATCATCATCTGTTGAAAATACGATTGACCTGTTAGAGAATTTATTGGTATGGGCACAAGCACAAATAAAGGGTGTTGATATCAACCCACAAAAACTTACCCTACAGCATTTAATTAAAGGAAATATTGACTTATTGGCCGGAAATGCGCACACCAAAAACATTGAATTAAGTAGTGATATAAGTGCAGATTTGTGTGCATTTGCCGATGAAGACATGATTAATTTGGTGATTAGAAACTTAATTTCGAACGCTATTAAATTTACACCCAAAGGCGGAAGTATTCGCATAACTGCGCATAACAACAACAACACGGTACAAATTAACATTACCGATACTGGAGTTGGTATTAGTAAAGCTAACTTAGAAAAGCTATTTGTAAAAAACAGCAATCCTACCACATTAGGCACAGCCAACGAGAAAGGAACCGGACTTGGCTTATTACTTTGTAAGGAATTTATAGAAAAAAATAATGGCTCAATAAGCGTTTCGAGTCAGCCAGAAAAAGGCAGCACATTTACCATAATTTTACCAACTTGCGCATGAGTAAGTGGATTACTTTAGGCTGTTTAATTTTATTTTCGGTAGCCGTAAAAGCTCAAGATACGCTTGCACTGGCTAAGCAGCTTATTGAGCAACAAAAGCTAAACGAAGCGGTAGTTTTATTAGATGAATTTAACAACAATCACACAGATAGTACTGCACTAATTTTAAGTGGAGAAACCTACTACATGTTAAATTTTTATGAGGTAGCCGCAGCGCGTTACACCAACGTTATCCAGTTATACCCAACGCATTTTTATGCCTTAAAAAAAAGAGCCATGAGTTACTATATGGCTTCGCTTTTTAAACAAGCACAACCCGATTGGGAAAGGGTATGCAAATTTCAACCTAACGATAAATATAACTGGTACTTTTTGGCTTTAGTAAACCAGCAATTGGTAAACGAATACGAGGCTATAAAATGTTGGTCGCAGGCCATAAAACAAGATTCGTTATTTGTTGATGCACTAACAGCCCGTGGCATTTTGTATTTAAAAACCAAGCAATACAAGTTTGCATTGGCTGATATTGATAGCGCTATTAAAATAACGCAGTTTAACGAAGTGTTATTTAGCCACAGAGCATTGGCCTTGCTTGGCTTAAAAAGATACAAGGAAGCTGAAATGATGTATGAACGTTTGCTAAAGCAAAACGAAAAAAACTACCATGCATGGTTTGGCCTTGGCAATGTATACTTTGGGGCTACCAATTATAGCAAAGCACTTGATGCCTTTGATGTTTGTTTAGCGCTTAATCCAAATTTTGAAATTGGTTACTTTAAACGCGCATTAACGCGCCTTGAATTAAATCAAGACCAAAAGGCTTGCCCAGATTTATTAAAAGCACACGAGTTGGGCTACCCCGATGCACTTTTCTACATCAAAAAATATTGTGGTGTAAACTAAATAAAAAAGGCGCCCCAAACTTGCTTCGGGACGCCTTTTGCTGTTATTCGGTAACTACTATTTTCCTTACCGATTCTGACTCATCATCAATCTTTACTTTAATAAAATACACCCCTGGCTCTAAATCTTTAACTGATAGTTTAAGCTTGTTAGCGTAATAAACTTCTTGCTTCATACAACTCACCCCTAAATAATTTACCACCTCTAATTGTACTTTTTGTGCCAATGGAATAACGGGTAAATCTAAGTTTAAGAAATCTGATACAGGATTAGGCCATACATTTACTTGCTTATCCAAATGATTAGCATTTTCAATAGCCACTGTTTGAGATTGACTTGTAGCACCACTATAATCAACCTGCACAATGCGGTAATATACAGTACCAAAGTTTTTGGTAAATACGCCAATATCAGTGTACGAGTATGTAGCAATTGCATGCAACGTTCCAGCACCTTCTATCTCGCCTACTTCAACAAAATACTTACCATCAACCGAGCGTTGTACAATAAATTTGCTGTTGTTTAATTGTGAAGCAACTTGCCATTTTATTAAACCATTGCTTTGTGTTTGAACCGCTTTTACCCACACCCAAGTTACTGGCACAGGTATAATATTTTGTTTTACAAAAACACCAGCATCAGCACCAATATCAACAGGACCAAAATTACTGCGTAATTGTCCATCAAAATCCGTTGAAACAAAAGTAACGCCCCCATTGCCTTCAACCTTTGTAGGTGTAATAGCACTTATGTGTAAATCAACTGCAGCAGCATTACCGGTAGCATTTAAGTAAGGAATATTAGCACTATCGCTGTATTCGTCAAGGCTGGTAGCCACAAACCAATTTACCCTGTTGTTATAATCTGTTGAGCCAAGTTGAAACAATCTTCCATTGTTACCAGAAGCCAAAAGCAAGTTATAGTTTGACACAATATTGTTAGCCGTATTTAGGCCCATAGCATAATGTTTACCACCCGATGTGGCATTGGTACGTAGGTTAGTAAAGATATTATTTTTCACCTCATCCAATCCATCGTTCGATTTTTTAAAGGCATACGTATTTACCAAACTTGTTCCGGCAACTGTACCACCTATGTACACCGTATTGTGATAGATATTAGCATCGTAGCTGGTAATTTTATTAATACCAATAATAACATTAGCAGTGGCAACGCTTGCGCCTGTGTTATCAATACCAAGCCTTACCATGTTGTTGGTAGCATTAATAATTCCATCTTGCAAATAAATACCTGTAAGGCCCGAAGCCAGTGCAGTAGAATTAGTTTTAAAACTATGTACAAAATTGGCGTTTACATTAATAGCACTTCCGCTTGATGAAATTACATTTATACCTAATGCATTAACCGGAGAAGTTGTAGATAAAGTGCGTAACGTATGAATTACATTATTACTTATAGTTGCCGAACCTGAAGTAGTATTATAGTATAAACCCGTAACTGCAGTATTTCCGTTGCTTGATGGATTACCTGATGATGAATAGATATTGTTGATTTGATTACCCGAAATTAAAGCAGCCGAATTGCTGGTAATTTGAATTCCTGATGCAAAGTTTTGTAAAGAAGTAGAAGCTCCAGAGTTAACCACATTGGCTACTATGTTATCGGTTACCGTTAAGTTACCCAAACCTGTTCCGCCTACCTGAATTCCTACTGCACTTTGTGCATACGAGCTATTAGGTGAGGCAGCGCGTAAAGCATTTGTAAAATTGGTATTGCCCACTGTATTGCCACTAATTTCCATGTTGGTTGATGTAGTGCCTAAAATACCAACAACCGAACAAGGATAGCTTGAGTTTACTCCAACTGCAGTTATTCCTGAAATTAGGTTGTTTTTAATTTTAACAACACCATTACCAATTGATTTAATACCACAAGCCACAGGCGTAGTTGTATTTAATTGTGATAGCACATAAATGGATGGCGTTGCTGATGTGGGGTCTCCAATTATATTAGGAACTGTATCGCCAACAAAGGCATTTCCGCCTTGTATGTATATACCAGTCCACGGGGTAGTTGATGAACCGGGCCAAAAGAAATTAGCAATTTTATTGCCTTGCACATTAATAGTTTGATTGGTAGTGCCGTAATAATAAATACCATAAAAATTACTCATGGTTGATGCGGGACCAATTTCAAACGTATTGCCTGTACAAGCAGTATCAGTACCACCAATGTAATTGTATTTTACATTGTGCGACCCACCTTGAAGATAGATGCCATAAAAACTGTAGCTGGTATAATTTGCATTAATAGGCGAAAAATTATAGATATGATTACCAATAATATTTACCCTGTTATTTGTAGTGCCATACAAGTATATTCCCATACTGGTTGAACCTCCACCACCAATATTAAAAATTTTATTGTTGATGATACTATTATCTGTAACTACAAAATTATTGTAGGCATACATTCTAATTCCATAAGTAGCCATCACATTTGAATCTCCTAACTCGCAATTTGAAATTACATTGTTATTAATAGAGGTTTGTGCGTATCCATAAATTTCGATAAACGAGTTAATGTTTGTAGCACCAAGAGCAGCTTTAACCTTTATGTAATTTACAGTACAATTAGATGATGCACCGTAAGTAGCATTAAAATAAATACCAGCCGAATAGTTAGAAGTACGTACGGTAAGCTCACTTGTTGTGCCCACTCCACCTGGTCTGCCATCAAGGGTAATTGATTTTGCTGAAGTGAATAAAAAAGTATTGATATAATTTAACGGAGGAAAAATTTCGATACCTGTTGCACCCGATGCAGGGCGAATAGTTAACGGAGCTGCTGCTGAAGTTCCTAACGTATCACTTAAGTAAATTGGAAACCTTTCGTTTGCTGGTGTGTAACCATTTTGCAATTCAATAACCACGGCTCCACCTATTCCATAATTTTTAATCGAATCAAGTACAGATGTGATGGATGGTGCCATACTTGGAACCGTTATAACACCAGATATAGCACCACTTTGTGTGGTAGCATTTCCTGTTGCTGGAGTAGAACTGTATGCACCTTCTGAGATGGCATATACCTGAAAGTAATAAGTTGTATTGGGAAATAATCCGCCAACTACCAAACTAGCACTTGCCGAGTTTCCTGCATACGTAAAATTTAAGTTATCAATTGATTTGTATACTGCATACTTAACAGCACCAACAACTGGCGACCAATTTACGGTTAACGAAGTGGGGTTGATATTTGTAATATTTAAACTAGAAACATTACTTGGGGTTGGGGGTGTAAAAATATAGCTTTGACCTGTAGCTGGCTTAGTATTTAAGGTATTATACGATACAGCACTGCTTAACGTTGGTGAGTTTCCTGTTCCGTTTAAACTTAAATAACTTGTATTTCCATTACTACTAATACCAATGGATGCAGATGGCGAGAACAAGTTGGCTGATTCTTGTTTATAAACAAACTCAATAACCCCAGTTGTTTCGTAAAACTTAGCCTGAAACGAAATAGCCGCATCGTTAGCAAACCAATTCCATTCGGCATTTTTCCATTGCGCAGTAAACACTCGATAAGGTGCTGTACCTGTGGTAACATAAGAAAACTCTGCACCCGACAAAGTATCCATATCTAAATTATCCCACAATGGTGCAATAAATGGCCTGTAAAAATTAGCTACAGTACCGCTAAAAGTATTGTTTGGCGCTGCCGCGGTGGGCAAAGCTGTTTGCGATAATGAAATAACTCCATTAGTTGAAGCATGAATATTATTAATAAGCGTGCCCATATACCAAAATTCAAATCCTAAAGGAACATTAGTAAACCAACCTTCGTCTAAATCGCCACCAGTAAGCGCGGGCACAGTAGCATTAGTTATTGGCGTATAAGATCCTTGACCACTGGTAAACGTATAATTAGTTATTTGTTGTGCATTTACTGTACCGAAAAATAAGGTCATTAAAGCACCTAGTAATTTGTATTTTCTAAGAGTCATAATAATCAAAAATAGGATTTATTTTGATTATTTATATTTAAAAGTATGTTAAAACTCTGATTATCATTTGTAAAAATACCCATCTTATTATTTGTTCGGTTAAAAGGATAAAAGCTATCTTCGCACCTAAAATTCTTAAGACAGAGTCATGGATAAATTCTCTTACATTTCGAACGCTGATGTAAACGCTATTGAAGATTTATATCAACAATATTTAGGTAACAACGAATCGGTAGATTTTGGCTGGAAAAAGTTTTTTGAAGGCTTTGAAATGGGCCAACAAAAATTTGATGGTAACACCAAAGGTGTTGCGTTAAGCCAAGATGCGTTAAAAGAAATAAATGTATTGAATTTAATTCAAGGATATCGTTCGCGCGGGCATTTGTTTACCAAAACCAATCCGGTACGCGAACGCAGAAAATATGAACCTACCTTAGAAATTAAAAACTTTGGCTTAGAGCCTGCCGACTTAGACAAAACATTTAATGCAGGTGTTGAAGTAGGTTTAGGTGCTGCCAAACTAAAAGATATTATTGCATTGCTTGAGCAAACCTACTGCCAAAGTATTGGTGCCGAGTTTATGTATGTGCGCGAGCCTCGCAAAATTGATTGGTTAAAGAAAAAAATGGAATCGAGCCGCAATACACCAAATTGCAGCATTGATGAAAAACGCCATATACTTGGTAAACTTAACCAGGCTACCATTTTCGAAAATTTTATTCATACCAAATTTGTTGGCCAAAAACGTTTCTCGCTTGAAGGGTTAGAAACATTAATTCCGGCATTAGATGCGGTAATTCAATATGGTGCTGAGTTAGGTGTTCAGGAGTTTGTATTAGGTATGGCTCATCGTGGCCGCCTAAATGTGTTGGCTAATATTTTAAATAAAACCTACGAGCAAATATTTAAAGAGTTTGAAGGTGATTCATTAGAAGAAGCATTATTTGAAGGTGATGTAAAATACCACTTGGGTTATGCAACCGAAATTACTACCACAAAAGGTAAAAAGGTTAACTTAAGTTTATCGCCAAATCCATCGCACTTAGAAACCGTAGGACCAGTAGTAAAAGGTATTACACGTGCCAAGTTAGATAAAAAACACGAAGGTGAGATTAGCAAAATTGCACCAATTTTAATTCATGGCGATGCATCTGTTGCAGGCCAAGGTGTAGTGTATGAAATGGTTCAAATGGCCGGTTTAAAAGCTTACAACGTAGGTGGCTGTATGCACATTGTTACCAATAACCAAATTGGATTCACCACCAATTATTTAGATGCACGTACCAGTACTTATTGTACTGATGTAGCTAAAACTACATTGAGCCCGGTATTTCATGTGAATGGTGATGATGTTGAAGCGGTAATTTTTACCGTAAAACTTGCCATGGAATATCGTCAGGAATTTAAAACAGACGTATTTATTGATTTATTAGGCTACCGTAAATATGGCCACAACGAGGGTGATGAACCACGTTTTACCCAACCATTATTATACAAGGCTATTGCTACCCATGCAAACCCACGCGAAATATACAATCAAAAATTATTGAGCGCAGGTAGCGTAGAAGCTGATTTAGCTAAGGAAATGGAAAAAGAATTCCGTGGCATGTTGCAACAAAAATTAGAAGCAGCAAAAGCCGCAGAGGTTTCTAAAGTACAATCGTTTATTGCTTCAACTTGGGATGGTTTTCACGGTGCAACCGATAAAGATTTTGATACGCAACCTAAAACTGCCGTTGATAAAAAATTGTTTTTAGGATTAGCCGAAAAAATAACCAGCATACCAGAAGGTTTTAAAGCATTTAGCAAAGTAGAAAAACTGTTTAACGATCGTAGAAATATGATTAAAAACGACAACTACGATTGGGCTATGGGCGAGTTAATGGCTTATGCTACACTTAGCAACGAAGGCCATGCAGTACGTATGACAGGACAAGATGTAGAACGCGGAACTTTCTCTCACCGTCATGCTATTATTAAACAAGAAGACAGCGAATTATCACACAATATTTTTGATAGTTTAGGTGCTGATAAAAAAGCTAATGTAGAGTTTTACAACTCTCTTTTATCTGAGTACGCTGTATTAGGTTTTGAGTACGGATTTAGTATGCTTACGCCAAATGATTTAACCATTTGGGAAGCTCAGTTTGGTGATTTTGCCAACGGTGCACAAATTGTAATTGATCAATATATTAGTAGTGCCGAAGCCAAATGGAAAACATACAGTGGCTTGGTAATGATGTTACCACACGGATATGAAGGCCAAGGACCTGAGCATTCATCGGCACGTTTAGAGCGCTTTTTACAGCTTTGTGCGAATTGGAATATACAAGTATGTAATATTACTACACCTGCTAATTACTTCCACGCATTACGCAGACAGTTGCATAGAGATACAAGATTACCATTAGTGGTAATGACTCCAAAAAGTTTACTACGCCACGCAGCTTGCGTAAGTAAGTTAGAAGATTTTACCAAAGGCGGATTCCAACAACTTATTGATGATAGCAGCGTAAAAGCAAAAGATGTAAAACGTGTATTATTCTGCACAGGTAAAATTTACTTTGATTTGTTGGAGCGTCAACAAAAAGAAAACAGAAAAGATGTTGCCATTGTGCGTTTAGAACAAATTTATCCGATGCCTGAAAAAGAAATGGATGAGGTATTTGCTAAATATACCAATGCCGATTTCTGCTGGGTACAAGAAGAGCCTAAAAACATGGGCAGCTGGACTTACTTATTGCGCAGAGAAGAAAACTACAAATTGAAGTTAATCTCGCGCAAAGCAAGTGCTTCGCCTGCTACAGGGTTTAGTAAAGTACACGCCAAAGAACAACAACAAATAGTTGACGATGCATTTAACATTTAATTAATATACAACGGAGGTTAATAGCCTCCGTTTTTTTTGCTCATGGAAACACCAACAAAAAGAATTGTATCAATAGATGTGTTAAGGGGGTTAGTAATTGTACTTATGGCCCTTGATCATGTACGCGATTTTTTTCATGATGATGCATTTATGCATGACCCCATGGACTTAACCACCACCACACCCGCATTGTTTTTTACCCGTTGGATAACTCACTTTTGCGCGCCCATTTTCATTTTCTTGGCAGGCATTTCAGCTTATTTATCAGGCAGCAAAAAATCGGCAAAAGAATTACAGCTATTTTTAATAAAGCGTGGCATTTGGCTTATAGTTATTGAACTTACCGTAGTAAACTTTGGCTGGATGTTTAACCCTTATTTTAGTGCCTCTATTTTACAAGTAATTTGGGCTATTGGTGCATGTATGCTTATGCTAGGGTTGATTATTAGATTACCACAAAAAGTAATTTTGGGGTTGGGTATTGCCATTATTTGCTTGCATAATTTACTCGATTTATTGCCTTCTTACATACAAGAAACCTTTATATACAATGCATTTCATACCAGCGGATTTAAGGCCTTTCAGCTTGCCGAAAACTACCGTATTGTAACCGTTTATGGCGTGTTACCTTGGTTTGGTATTATGTGTTTAGGATTTGGCTTGGGTTACTTATTTAAACCAAATTTTGATGCCGCTAAACGTAAAACCATTTTACAAACAATTGGCATAAGCATGTTGGTGGGTTTTGTAATATTACGTTTGATAAACCAGTATGGCAATCCTGCACCTTACACTACACAACCTACACTTACCTATACTATTCTTTCATTTTTAGATGTAAACAAATACCCACCATCATTAATGTATACCTTATTAATGATTGGCCCAGCTTTGCTATTTTTAGCTTGGTTCGAAAACACTAAAAACTGGCTTATGCAAAAGCTTCAAGTTTTTGGAAGCGTTCCCTTTTTCTTTTACATCGCCCATATTTACCTTATACATTTACTAACCATAGGGTTGTTTTTTATACAAGGCTATACTTGGCAAGATGCCATACAACAACCATTTTGGTTTAGGCCAGCAAAACTTGGAGTAAGTTTAGCATACACATACCTAGTGTGCATTACAGTAGTTTTATTATTATACCCACTTTGTAAAAAATTTAGCGTGTACAAAAAAGCCAATAAACATTGGTGGCTGAGCTATTTATAAAAACAATTTATAAATCTTGCTTGAAACCTATTTATTGTTGAAGTTCGCATAAACAAAATAACATTGTTTAAACCTAACTTAAAAGTCACATGCAAATAGATACCAATATCTTAATAGCTTGGGGAGGCATTGCAAAAAAATATGCCAAAAACGAAGTGATTTTTCATGAAGATACTGAAGCCCTTTTTTACTATCAAGTTGTAGAAGGACAGGTAAAAATGATAAACATTAACAATGATGGTAAGGAATATATACAAGGTATTTTTCATGAGGGATGCAGCTTTGGCGAACCTCCACTATTTGTAAATGAGGTATACCCTACTACAGCCATTGCACAAAAAGATTCTATTGTTTTAAAGCTATCGAAAAGTACTTTTTTAAAACTACTTGACGAATATCCCGAACTAACCAAAAGCTTATTGATACAACTTGCACACCGTATTTACAACAAAACAGTAACTGCACGCGAACTTATACACAACAAGCCCGAAGACCGGATTTTGGCCTTTTTAAAAGAATACAAAAAGAAGTTTAGCAACGATACTGGATTATGGCTTGTGCCACACACCCGACAAGAAATTGCAAACCTAACGGGGCTTAGGGTTGAAACGGTGATTAGAGCATTAAAGAAAATGGAAACAACTAAACAGGTTCAAATTATTAATCACAAACTTTACTACTAATGGCAACATTTAGTTTACGCAAATGGGTGATAATTTCGCTTATTAATCTTTTGATAGTTGCCATTTTAGGAAGTTTAATGCGCTATAAAATCTGCTTTGAGTTTCACCTACTCGACCAAAAAAACATGCAACATGCACACTCACATTTTGCATTTGCCGGGTGGATATCGCAAACCCTTATGGCTTTTATGGTTTACTATTTACAACAAAATAGCACACGCATATCACTATCAAAATACCAAACACTGCTTACCTTAAACTTACTTACCTCTGTAGGCATGCTGGTTTCTTTTATAGCAAGTGGTTACAGTCTTGTTTCTATCGTTTGTTCTACGTTATCCATATTTATATCGTTTGCTTTTGCTTGGTTGTTTTGGGTTGATAGTAAACACCTCCCTAGCTTATCTACCGCCACCAAATGGTTTAAAGCAGCATTGGTTTTTCTCATTTTATCTTCATTAGGCACATTTTCGCTGGCCTATATGATGGCCACACATCAACTAAACCAACACATTTATTTGGCTTCTATTTATTGGTATTTACATTTTCAATACAACGGTTGGTTTTTGTTTGCTTGCATGGGGTTATTGGTTAGTTTAATTGAGCCTAACGAACATAATCATCATAAATTTAACCAGGTATTTTGGTTGTTTTTTGCAACCTGTATTCCTGCCTATACGCTATCTGTTTTGTGGGCCAATTTACCCAACTGGCTTTTTGCAATTACCATAGTTTCGTCTGTAGTACAAACCTGGGCGTGGTTCAAATTTGTAAGTTTATTTAAACCTCATTTTACACAAATTAAAACAAAATCAGGGTCGGCTATTGGCTTTATATTACTGCTTTTAACTTTAGCCTTTACAGTTAAAATACTCCTGCAATTAGGATCAACCATTCCCGAAATAAGTAAACTTGCCTTTGGCCTACGCCCAGTTGTAATTGCTTACCTTCACTTGGTTTTGCTCGCAATTACTTCGGTTTTTTTAGTAGTGCTTATGTTTTTAAAAGGCATTTTTAAAAGCACACCACAAGCCATTAGGCTGTTTATGTTTTTAGCAGCTAGTATTTATGTTAACCAATTGCTTTTGGGCGCTAACGGAATTGCAGCTATTGATTATATAGTGCTTCCTTATTCACAAGAATTACTATTTGGAGTGGCGTTAATTATTGCACTTAGTATTATACTTCTTATTAGAACTTTAGTTTTGCAAAAGCAATTAACTAATGACTAATATCTTTTAATATTTGTGACTGCAATCATACCTAAAAAATAGCCGCACACTTATATTTGCTTACTGTTTTGAAAAACCTTGTTATAACCATATGGCTTTTTTCTATGGCACTGCAATTAAGCAGCAAGCTTGGTTTTATTGCATGGTTTACCATTAATCAAACAGAAATTATTGAGCAATGTTGTGTAAACAAAAACAAGCCCGAGTTAAACTGTAAGGCTAAATGTTACTTAAGCAGCAAGTTGGTTGAAAACAATGAATCGGCTGCCAATACACCTGCACCTACCAAGCTAAAACAAGCTACCGAAGAGGTACTATTTTGCGAAACGGAACCTGAGTTTTACACGCCCCTATTATTTATCCAACGTATTACTACAAAACAAGTAGCCACTTATTTTCATTTATACAGTAACAGTGTATTTCAGCCACCAAGGGCTTAATCTTTGAACCTTTTCTAGCCATTTATTTCAAAGATTTCTTACACAAAAAACACAATTACATTTTATGAAAATTTTTAATTCCATCATGATGATGGTTATTGTTGCTGCGCTAACTTTAAGCTCATGCAAAAAAGAAGATATTGCTACACCTATATCAAACCCAACAACTGCCGACTCCATTATACCTAGCAGCTTTATAAAAATAGGCGAAACCTACGTGATTGGTGCTGCTGCAAAAGCAGTAATTTATGCCGAAGCAAACCTGAGTGTTGGCTATCAAAAACTATACACCGCATTGTATGATTCTGTAACCAATAAACGCCTTACCAACGGACATTTTGAGTTAACGCCAATTATGGATATGGGCAGTATGATACACAGCGCTCCTATTGAAAATATAGAAGGCGATACCATGCCTAACAAACAACTTTGGCAAGCAGCAACTGTATTTACCATGGGTGGTAATTGGAAATTAAATATTCAGTTTCATAACCACACCAATAATTTGGAAGGCGAAGGAGAAGCGATGGTAAGCGTATCAACACCTACAAACAGCGTAATGAAAAGCTTTATTATAGCAGCTGATGATAGCGCTAAAGTATTTGTATCATTAATAAAACCTACTGCTGCTAAAATTGGCATTAACGATTTTGAAATTGCTATACACAAAAAAGCTAGCATGATGAGTTTTCCTGCTGTAGAAAATTACACTGTAGAAATAAACCCAATCATGCCATCTATGGGTCATGGGTCGCCAAACAATGTAAACCCTACACATACAGGTAACGGACACTACATGGGCAAAGTAAACTTTACCATGACAGGCTTGTGGCGCGTTAATTTAATTATTAAAAAAGACGGTGTTATTATAGATAACAGTCAGTATTTCGACATCACTTTATAATTGAAAATTACAACAGCGCACTTACCTAAAATAAAATATTTTGTGCGCTGTTGTTTATACTATCATGAAAAAATTATTGAGTTTAATTTTATGCTTTATTGTTATTAAAGGTCATGCACAAGTGCACCCTACAGATAGTGTAATAAAAAATACAACGCTTAAAGAAGTGCAAATTAATGGTGGCGAAAAAGATAAATCAACCGATGCGTTTAACTTTTACCGCAGCAGCAAAATAAGTTCAACCGAAGATATTTTAGCACGAATTGAAGGAGTAAACCTAATAAAGCGTGGGCCATTTGGCATGGAGCCAACCCTGCGTAGTTATAGTGCCGGCCAAATAAATATTACCATAAATGGCATGCGTATGTATGGCGCTTGCACAGATAAAATGGATCCAATCTCATCATACATTGAGCCGGGTAATTTAAGCACCTTACAAATTTCGCAAGGGGCAGGTTCGGCAGCAACCGGAAGCACCATTGGTGGTAGCATTAATTTTGAACTTAAAGAGGCCCAAATTAATTGCCACAAAAAAGTTTTGCTCCATGCATACTCGCAATACAGTAGCGTTAATACTGCCATCAACAATGGCTTTAACCTAAACTTAAGCAGCACTAAATTTGCTACACGCATAAGTACCACATACCGCAACGCGCAAAACTATTATGCTGGCAAAAACACCTTGGTAAAATACAGTGGGTACGAAAAATTTAACGTTAATATAAGTGTGGCAGCTAAGCTAAACAGCAACCACACGCTACTTGCTGATTTGATTATTGACCAAGGTTTTAATATTGGCTATCCGGCTTTGCCTATGGATGTATCAAGCGCGAAGGCAACCATAGCAGCACTAACACACCGAACTGGTCTTAAAAGGCATAAAAACAGCCTTATTGAAAGTAAACTTTACTACAATACTGTTACCCATTTTATGGATGATACCAAAAGGCCAGAAACCATTATGCACATGGATATGCCGGGTTGGAGTAACACCCTTGGATTTTACAGCAAACTTTATTTAGAGCAAAACAAACACCTCCTACAAGCACGTGTGGATGGACACCATGCGTTTACCCAAGCAGAAATGACGATGTATGATATTACAGGAAGTATGTACATGCAAACGCTACCTGGTAACAATTTATCAAACCTAGGAAGTGCAGTAAACTATCAATATAAGTTAAACAAAAAATACACTATTGGTATAAATACCCGAGTTGATTACTACACACAAGTTGCCCAGAATAAAATTGGAATTTTGCAATGGGAAGGTTTTGGCAGCAAAGTAGATAAACCCCTAAACACTTGGCTGAACAGTACTGGCGTATTTTTGCAACGACAAGTAAATAAACTGCACACACAGCTAACACTTGCGCAGGGCAAGCGATTACCCACATCAAACGAAAGATTAGGCTTGTATTTATTTAACCGCGCTGATGGGTACGATTATATTGGCAAGTATGATTTAAAACCTGAGCAAGCTTGGCAAGTTGATTTTAAAAACACTTTGATACTAAAAAAATCAACCCTAAGTGCTACGTTATTTTATCATCATCTTACACATTATATTTATGCTAAAGTAATAGATGGCTACTCGGCCATGACTATTGGTGCACGTGGCGTAAAAACATACGAAAATATTGCGTACGCTAATTTAATGGGTTTTGAAAGTGCTTTAAAAGCTAAGGTAAAAGGCAATATGATTTACCAAGGTAATGCGCGTTATACTTATGGCGTATTGCCCAATGCATTGCCCATGCAACAAATTCCGCCACTAAAAATAATGAATACCTTACGCTATCAAACCGATAGTTTTCAGGTACAAATAGAACATCAATTTGCGGCACAACAAAACAGAATTAACCCGCAGTTTGGCGAACTAAAAACTTTAAACTGGAATACATTTGCTATACGCGCTGCCTATTTAAAACCACTTAAAAAGGGTTACCTTCAATTGCACCTAGCTATAGAAAATATTTTTAACACCTATTACCGCGAACACTTGGATTGGGGCAAGATTCCGCAGCCGGGGCGCAATTTCATAGTGGGTTTAAACTACTATTTAAACTAGCTTAGTTGTGTTAAAAATCATGTAAATAATATGATTGCACGCATAATCAAATAAAGGAGGTGTGATGATATTTGTTCTCACAATTCTTAACACATTATGAAAAATTTACTAAAAGTTATTACTCCAATTGCGCTACTTTTTTCGGTAGCATGTAGTAACGGAACTTCAGAAAATGCAGCATCAACAGCTAGTACAAGTACAGAAACACCAGTAGTTGGTCAATCGGGTGTACAAGATGAAACATCAGACCCTAATGTAGTACAAATTGCTGTAGGCAGTAAAGATCACAGCACTTTAGTTACTGCTGTAAAAACAGCAGAATTAGTAGATGTATTGAGTAACGCAGGACCATTTACTGTATTTGCCCCAACAAATGCAGCATTTGAAAAACTACCTGCTGGTACCGTAGAAGGTTTGTTACAACCCGACAAACGTGATGCACTAACTGATATTTTACAATATCATGTGTATGTGGGTGTACAAAAACTAGAAGACCTTACTGATGGCAAAACACTAGGACAGGTTAATGGAGGTAACATTAAAATTACCCTGGTTGATGGAAAGCCAGTAATAAATGGAAAGGCACATATTATAGCTTCAATACCTGCTTCAAATGGTATTATACACGTTATTGATGAAGTTTTACTTCCACAATAACGCACCAAGTTTTTCTTATTAAAATCAAAAAAGAGGCGCTACAATATAGTGCCTCTTTTTATTTAGCCAGTACCACCTTTTTTGTGCTTACTTGCCCATTGGCTAATTCTACACTCAGCCAATATACTCCGTTGGCTAGGTGGCTTAAATCTATTGTGTTGGTAAAAAGTTGTTCTTGCATGTAAACTAATTTACCCAGTGCATTGTGTACATGTATTTTATTATTTGATGGTGTATGCCTTCTTAGTTCTACTACACCGCTTGTTGGGTTGGGATAAACTTCTAATACATTATTGGTAACTTCTTGTGGTGGCAAACCCGTATACCAACCTTTGGTGTTGGTGCGGTGCGTGTACTGTGCTGCAAAATATTCTACATTGTTGTTTTGCATCCATACACTGCCTATGCCCGTATAACTGCCATCTTGTAACTGTATAGCATAATTAAATTTGGTGGCATCATAATCTTTAGGATAAGCGGTGGACACCACCTGTAAATTACTATCCAATTTTATATACCCATTAGGTACTAAAAAACCACCATCTGGGGTTGGCGAAACATAATTTAAATTGTAAGCTAAATGAATATTATTTACACCCTCTTGCATAAGCGTATGCTTGATCATCTGCCCATTGGTATCTATAACGGCTACCACATTACCTCTAGGTTCTGGAAAATCGGCTATTTTGGTTGCTTCTACATTTAACACAATTTGGTGTACCTTATCTAAGGTATTAGAACCCACCCTATGCCCAGCACTTTGATCATCTGTTCTGTAAATTCCTTTAAATGGAAAGGTTTGTTTGACTAAGTTAAATGACGTATCATATATATTGATGAAATAAATCGTATCTGCTTCGGGGGTGTTATTATAAACCCCAAGCACCATGGTATGCAGGCTATCAATAGCCACTGCCCGTACAAAATAGGTATCAAACTTATCAGTAATGCTATCGGTAGTTAGGGGTGGGTAAAATTGTTGATGCAAAATAGCTCCTGTGGTATCTACCTCCAACAAATACCCCTTGGTTAGGGCATACATTTCTCCTGCTTTGCGTGCAAACTCTGCATGAGCTGCAATTACATATGTATTTTTAAAAGGGTTGTAGCTTAGCCCATACCCAACTGATAACCTACTTTTAGGATAAGCTTGTTTCCAATACACCTGGCCCGTATAAGGGTTTATTTTCATTAACGCTAAGTTATATAAATTGCGCCAATTGCTAGCTTCGGTATACAACAACACCAACACGTTCCCATCTGCAGTTTCCAATGCATCATACACGGCATCTTGGCCTGATCCAAAAGATAACACCCAACTTTTTAATAAAGTACCACAGGCATCAGTTACTTCCATTAGCCCATTATAGGTATCCGAATCATGCAGTAAGGCTTGTGTGTATATCCCTCGGTTTAAATAAACAATATTTTTATTGTGTAGTTCAATTATTTTATCTGCATTGTACGCTGCTACTGTCTTTGCTGTGTTGAGTCTTTCAAATGCACATTGGGCAATAACTGGTTTTTGCAAAAAAAATAAGACAATAACTCCCACCCACCAAACAAGTGGATAGGAGTTAAACTTTTTTATATAATTAGGTGCAATTAGCATTACTTACTTAACAAGTGTTTTACCGTGGCTAAATGGTTGCCTTGGCTATCGTAAACATGTACAATATACAAACCATTGGGTAGTGTACCAAAATCTAAAACCCCATCGGTAATTGGTAAGGTTTTTAACTGCTTGCCTTGCAAGGTGTAAACATGCACATATACAATTCCATCACAACACAACCAAAATTATTGTATTAGCTCTTAAAGAAATTAGAGAGAAGAAAAACACTAAAAACAGCGCATAAAAGTTTGCTGCTACATTTTACAATATCCACAAATGCAATCATCACACACTGCTAAGGTTGCATTTTTTGTAGCAATATTTTTGAAATACTTGTTGCACGTTGTAATGCCAAGTTGGTGTTTTCGCCACTAAAATGTTCGCCTAATGTTTCTCTAAACAAGTGCATCCAGCGCTCAAAAGTATCGGTACTTAAATGATGTGCCTCGTTAACATGTTTATGGCTTTCCATAGGATTACCGGCATAATCGCCAGAATACAAAATGGTATTTTCCCAAAAATCGTACATGGTAGGCATTAGCTTTGCCATATCATGGTGTACAAAGTAAGCACTAAGCATGTCGTCTTTCATTACCTTAGCATAAAAGGCATCAACTAAAACTACAACATCTTCACGAGTTAATATATCTGGTAAAATATCCATGGTAACATCAAGTTTATCACAAGTAAAACAATTGGTTTATTTACCCCAGTCTCCTTGCTCTTGTTCTGTCCACAAATTTGGGAAAAACTTTCGTTGTTGAAACTTAGGATGTAAATATTTTTTCCACTCCGAACCACCCGTAGCTTGTTGGTTCTCGTTTTTGCTATCTAAATAATGTTTAGCAGTGCTTAAATGAACCATCGGCCAAACAACATTATATAAGTGATCAAACTGACGCAACTTATCAACCAATTCGGCCGATGGGTTTGCAATTTCAGCAATACGATCGGCAATGGTTTTACCCTTAACCTTTTGGGCCAAGGCAATAAATTGTGCTAAGTACTTTTCTTCAAAAAGCTGAAGGGTAAGTGTTTTCTTTCCCGTTGTACGATTTAAGCCCGCATCTTTCCAATAAATATGATCAAACAATTCCTCCATACTTGGGTTGGCCGATAAACGCTCTTTACCTGCTTGATTTACTAAATTTTGTATGGGTGTGCAATAAATTTCAATAAACCTAAACTGCGCACTTTGAAAACCACTTGCAGGTGCTAATGTTGCTCTAAACGTATTATAATCATCGTAGTTCATACCATCTTTCATTATATCAAAAGAGTTGGTAAGCATTTGTGTGTACCTAATAATACGAGTAAACTTGTTCAGCAAAAAATCTTCGGTTAATTGATCTTTGGCTACCACTTGTTTAACCTCATGCAACATCAATTTTAAAAACAACTCGGTTACCTGATGATACATGATAAAGATTTCTTCATCGGCAAAATTTGTGCGTGGCTTTTGTAAAGATAGCAGCATATCAACTTCTACATAATCCCAGTATGTAATAGGTTTGGCTTGCAATAAACCATTTAAATACGTTTCAGGATTTTCGCCCAAACTCGTGTACTTATTGTTAATTTCTTCAATAATATTTTTTTGATTCATATTTACTTAACGATTAGAGATCTTTCTTTTTAAAGTTTTTAAGTGATGCCCAAAATGGAAGGATAGTCCATAAGGTTAGCACTACAAACGAAATAATTATACCCACACTATTGCCAAAAAACTGGCGAAAAATAGCGCCTGTGTAACCCAATAATGCCGATACATCCATTTGTAATAAAATAAGAATACGGGCAATATCAACCGGGCTAAACATATTAATAATAAGCATGGCTTGCTCAATGGGGTAATCAGAAAACTGAAACAAGAGGAATAATAAAATGCCATCGAAAAGCATGGTAAAAAACAACCACAACATAATTGCTATACCAATTCCTTTTGCTTTATCGCGGGTTAATACTGCACTAAAAAATGCAATAGCTATAAATACCGTGGTAATAAAACAACCCACAGCTACCAGCATTAAACCTATATGCAAAGGAGCAAATAATAAAATGGGAATTCCGGCCCCAAGTATAAACGCCATGATTAAGGCAAAGCACAATCCTAAAAATAAACTAATCCATATTTTGCTTCGCTTTATGGGCTGACTCACCAACAAATCAATATACTCTGAGCTATTGTAAATGTATATGGTTGAGAAAATAATACTAACCAAAGGAACGGTGAGTAAAACAATATTTAAAAGCGTTAAAATTCCCTTTGCACTATTGTCTTCGAGGCTAAAAACTGCCCACGAAAAAGCGGCCAATAAAACCGCATATGAGAGTACAATTTTATTTTTAATGATGTCGAGCATCACAAACTTTATAATCCTATTCATGATAACCCGATTTTAAAACATGAGTAATAGCTTTAGCTAAATTTGGTTGTTCTGTTTCTTGCTTAATAGCATCAACACTTTTGTGAAAACGAATTTTGCCCTCTTGCATAAAAATAATGTGCGTAACCAAATCGTCAAGCTCGCTTAATAAGTGAGAGGTGATTAAAATAAGTTTACCCTTTTCTTTCTCCTTAATAATTTTTTCTTTTAATATTTCTGCAGCAATAGGATCTAACCCAGCGGTTGGTTCATCTAAAATTAACACATCAGGATTAAACAAAAAGGCAATGGTAGCACTAACCTTTTGGGTGGTACCACCAGATAATGTTCTCATTTTTTTGTCGAACAGTTTTTCTAACTCATACGCTTTAAGCAACTCATCATCTTGGTTGCCGTTATATTGCCTAATACTTTTAATCATGCTTACCACTTGCCCAATGGTCATATTATCTGGGTATCTTCCTATTTGAGGCATGTAGCCAATTTGCTTTCTGTAGGCTACATCTTTAGTAACAAGTTGTCCATTAAATGCAATAGAACCTGCATCAGGTACAACCATACCAAGTATTGATTTGATAAGCGTTGTTTTGCCACATCCATTTGGACCAATTAAGGCTATGCACTGCCCTTTTTGGCAGGTTAACGAGAGATTATCTAATACACTTAGCTTGCCAAATTTTTTGGTAAGTTTATCTATTTCTATCATAATTTAATGGCACGCATTAAAGGTTTATTGTCAATAAAATTTTCGGGGGTAAGGCTCGGCATAATCTTTTCCGACTCTTCCAATAAACTTATAAAAAAGCTTCTAAACAAAAGCATTACAGGTGGGTTATTTTCAACAATAACCGAAAATAAACTCAAAGGATGATAAGGCACATCGCCCACATTATCTCTATCAATATCATATCCTTTATACCTATCCCAATAGTTGCTGTTAAAGGTATTAAGCACTAATGTTCCGTTGGTACTTACATCAAATGTATTGCCTAAAAAGTTGTTGCCCTTAATGGTATTATCCATGCAACTTGCTTGTATTTTCATACCCCAACCATTATTACTAAATACATTTTTTTCTACTTCAATACGGTTTGTACCTTCCATATAAATACCAGATGTGTTGGCATTAAAACGGTTATTAAAAATATAACTGTCTGATATTTCTTTGAGCAATAATCCATAGGCGGCATCACCCCAATTATCAATAAACCAATTGTTAAACATTTTTACATTGTTGGTAAACATTACAGCCACACCAGCTCCATTATTTTTAAACACATTGCTCATGTAGGCATCGTTGTTTGAAAACATAAAATGTAAACCGTAACGTATGTTTTGATAAGAAATATTTCGCCAAATAACAGAGCCAGTAACAAACTCAAAGTAAATACCATCGCGGTGTCCGCTAATGTTATTGCCTATAATAAGTAAGCTATCGCTTTTCCAACAATGAATGCCGTTACCGATTTGTTGCTCTTCAATACCGTATGCCTTTATGCGATTATTTTTTATAATACAATGTCTGCCGTATTGAATATATATACCAAAAAAATTATTGTCTAAAATATTATCTTCAATGGTTACATGTTCGCTGTCGTATACTTTAATTCCCCCTGGATCGTCAAGCGTAGCGTAGCCAGAGTTACAAATGGTAAAACCTTTTACGGTTACTCCACTAGCTTTAACAGATAAAATTTCAAACTTTTTTTGCCCATCTAAAACAGGATGATTAATACCAATAAACACAATTGATTTATCAATAATCAAATTCCCTTCTTTGTACACACCTTCGTGTACCATAACGGTATCAAAAGGCTTTACTACAGCAAGCGCTTGCTTAATGGTGGTGTAAGTATACTTACTACCCACTTTAAGCACACGAGCTGTAACTTGCGTATTGGTGATACAAGCAAGTAAAATACCTATACATAAAACACGGTAAATACCGTTAAAATTTATTGCCATTGCAAGTATGATGCGCTAAATTTAGCTAAGTAAGTTTCGGCTGTTTGTTTGTTTGAAAATGCTGCAATGCCACCACCCATTGGGCTTTTAATTTGATCGCCTTGTATAAGGATTGCATCTTTGGTGGCGATAAACAAATCTGGATTTGTAAAATCGGCTATGTAGTAAACTGCATCATTTAATGCCTCGTTATCTTTTTTATAACGCTGCATGCAGCCTACATCATCAAACATATAATTACGCCCTTTGGCAGTAACTACTTGTGCTGCAAATTTTGCATCAGCAATGGTCATTTTACAAAACTCACAATTATCAACATTAAGTTTAACAGATTTAGGCCCACTTTGGCTACATGATGTAAAAAGCATAAGTGCTACAATACTCATGCTTGCTTTAAAAGCAGTTTTTGGTTTAGCTAAAAAGGTTTCCATGGCTAAAGCCAAAACCATTAAAATACCGGCACCTATAAACATCCATCCACCAAAATCAGGTACAGAATAAGCTCCAAAATTTAACAATTGTTTGTACCCAATTAATGGCGGTTGATAAGCCATACCCGGAACTTTAATAGCTGCATTAGGATCCAAATTATGTCCGTAATCGTAGTTCCAACGATAAAAATCAACCATTGCAACAATACCAAACAATACAAATGCAGCCAATAAAAATTGTAATAGTTTTTTGTTACCTAAAACTGCTACAACAAGTGTAAAAAGCGCATACGCACTAATAATGTAACGCATTATGCTAAACTCTATAAAGTTTTCGGCATGTAAGGTTTGCATACCAATATAATGGTTAAGTCCATTTATAATATCAACATCACCACCCAATTTATTTGAAAAAATAAGCAACGCCAATCCCTCAGGATATTGTGGTGCATCAAGTTCAATACGCCAAATAGCAACAAACATTGATGCAGTTAATAATGCCGCAGCAATTGCCAACATTATCCTTGACGACATTTTAATCTTCACTGAATTATTCATACCATTAAAATTAAAAAGGTGCAGAGGCATTACCCATCTGCACCTCTTTGTACACTAATAAAAGAAATTATTTAGTAGCTGGCTCGGTAGCAGTTTTGCCTAAGCTAAATGATAGCGGCACGTTGCTTCCGGCAGGAGAAACACGAACATATCCTTGCATTTCTTGGTGCAATGCACTGCAAAAATCTGTACAATAAATTGGGTACATACCTACTTTTTCAGGAGTCCATTTTAAGGTTTGAGTTTCGCCTGGCATAATTAATAACTCTGCGTTTGATGCACCTTTTACAGCAAAGCCATGTGGTACATCCCAATCTTGCTCAAGGTTAGTTACGTGGAAATAAACTTCATCACCAACTTTAATACCTTCAATATTATCAGGAGAGAAATGTGAGCGAATTGAAGTCATGTAAACATGTACTTGTTTTCCGTTTCTTACCACTTTAGTTTCTTTCTCGCCTTTGGCAACATAAGGATGTTGGTTTTCGGCAATTTTGAAAATTTTGGTTGAGTTTTTAGAGATAAGATCAGCTGGTGCAGCTTGCGCATAATGTGGCTCGCCAATAGTTGGGAAGTCTAAAATTAATTGCATTTTGTCGCCACTAATATCATATATCTGTGCACTTTGTGCTAACTCAGGACCAGTAGGTAAGTATCTATCTTTAGTAATTTTATTGTAAGCAATTAAGTATTTACCAAATGGTTTTTTACTATCGCCACCAGGAATACATAAGTGACCAACTGAATAGAAAGTAGGCGCACGATCAAGCACTTTTAAATCTTTAATATTCCATTTAACAACTTCAGATGAAACGAAGAATGAAGTGTATGCATTACCATTACCATCAAACTCTGTATGTAAAGGGCCTAAGCCTGGTTTTTTAACTTCGCCATATAAAGCTGATTCGTATTTAACTACGTTGATACCTTCATATTGTCCGTCAAACTCTTTACCTGCAATAGCTTTTTGTAATTTATCAAAACTAAATACTGGTATTAAAGCTGCTAATTTACCACTACCTACAATGTACTCACCAGTTGGATCAACATCGCAACCATGCGGAGATTTAGGGCAAGGAATCATGTAGCATAAATCTGCAAATTCTTTCGAATCCAGAATGATAACTTCTTTTTTAGTAACTGAAGTAGCTGAATGTGTTTTTTCGCTCCATTTGTTATGTACGTAGTTAGCTGGCACTCTTTTGCCTTTACCTGCTTTCACATACTCTTCAGCTTTTTTCCAGTTAACCGCCATAATAAAATCTTTATCTTTTTGCGATGCATTAACCTCTAACAAAGTATTAGCTTGCTCGGTGTTATAGCATGAGAAGAAGAACCATCCGTGCGATTTACCTTTACCTGCGTGGCTTAAATCAAAGTTTACACCAGGGCATTGAATTTGAAATGCAAGATCCATTTCGCCTTCTTTACCAACGCTAATAAAGCTTAAGTGGCCTTTAAAGTTTTGCTTGTATGTATTGATAGCAACATCACCATTTGAGTTATCGGCAGGTACACTAAAACGTGTTCCAGCAACAACATACTCTGTATTTTCGGTAATAAATGGCGAAGAGTGATTACCTGCACTATTAGGTAATTCAATAATCTCGGCAGTTCTAAAGGTTTTTAAATCGATACGCGCAACACGTGGGGTATTGTTGGCATTACCGAAAACCCATCTACCATCTACTTCACCATTTGTTTGTGATAATTCGGTATGATGCAAATCATCCCAAGGCACAAAACCATGCGATGTATTTAACATCGGTTTTGATTCTTCACTGTATCCCCAACCCTTTTCAGGATCAACAGAAAACACAGGAATAACGCGCAACAAACGACCGCTAGGTAAACCATACACGCTCATTTGACCACTAAAACCGCCACTCACGAAATTGTAAAACTGGTCGTACTTGCCTGGTGCAACGTATGCTTTTTGAGCTGCATCACCGCTTACTGCTTCACCAGTGCTTTTAGGTTTGCACGAAACCATGGCGGCAAGAGCTAATGTGGCAACTGCTCCTCCAACCATTAATTTATTCCTTTTCATATTATGTAATTGAAATTTCTATTTTACACCATCATTTTTTCGCATAAACTCTAACACGTGTCTTGCGTCATCATCAGTTAAACCTTGGTTAGGCATACGCACTAAACAAATTTCAAGCTGTGCCTGTACTTCAGGGTCTTTATCAATCATCGGATCAGGATTAGTAATAAAGTTCATAATCCACTCTGGTTTGCGTCTTTCTGTTACACCTTTCCATCCTGGGCCAACTAATTTTTCGTCAGTTGTTTTGTGGCATGATGAACATTTAACACCTTGAATTTTTTCGCCTTCGGTAGCCATAGTAGCATCAAGTGATGCGCCAACAGTTACATTCTCGGCAGTAAATTTACCCTCGCCTCTATTGGGATCGTACGAAGGATTTCCGGTTGGGGTTTCGGTTGTAGTTGCAGCAGGTTCTGTTGAAGCTGCATTAGATTGCTCGGTTGAGTTTGAGCTACCACCGCATGCATAAAGGGTTGCGGCAACAGCAAATGATACAATAACTTTTTTCATAATTCAGTTAAATTTTGTAGTACGAAGTTGCTGCCGCACGCAATTTTATTTTATGCGTTGAGTCATAAATATTGAATGATTTTAAACATTAACTAACTAATAAAATACAAGGTTATGGTTGTAAAACAGCCACATCGGTAAGTGTGTTTAAAAATGCTATTAACGCTAATTTTTGCTCGTTGGTTAAATTAAGTTGATATGTTGGTGCTCGTTTATTTAAAATAGGATCAATGGTGGCTGAGGCATGAATACCCGAATTATAAAACTCAACTACTTCTGCTAAATTAGCAAACCTTCCATCGTGCATATAAGGTGCAGTTAAAGCAATATTGCGTAAAGTGGGTGTGGCAAATTTTCCAATATCGGCCGAGCTATGCGTAATTAACCATCGACCAGCATCAAAGCCGGTAAAAGTTGAACTTATGCCGTTGTTATGAAAATCGTTATCACTAAACAAAGGAGCTTGGTGGCAATGAAAACAATCGCCAATTTCAGAGAAAAAAATATGTTGTCCTTCTTGCTCTTGCCCGGTAAACTCTGCCTCACCGCGCATCACTTTATCGTACTTGGCATTATTACTAATAATTGTGCGCATGTATTGTGTAATAGCGTAAGCCAGTTTGCGCTTTAAATCTGTAAACGATAATTGGTAAACATCTTTAATTAAAAATGCTTTATACAATCGTTGGCTGTAAAAGTTATTACCAGATAAAGATGCATACAAAGCAGCACTATCTGTGTTAAAAAATTCGGGGCCAAAATCGCCCATGCACAAGGTGTCCAAAATTCGTTCGGAGCCTATCCAATTGTAATTGCGTTTAAATGCTAAATTAATATGTGGCGGAACACTAATTTTATATCCGTTGGCACCATAAAATAATGGCAACGAAAAAGATTTTTCGCGATTATGACATGAAGAGCAACTGCGGCCATTGGTAGATAAAACAGGATCGGTGTATAAAATTTTCCCAAGCTCAACTCCCTCCACCGTTAAAGGGTTTTCAGGAATCATTTTTGCCAATGGAAAACCTGCAGGAATATTTAAAAAATATGGCGTTGGTTTATACGTTTCTGCTACCGATGTATCTGCATCTTTACTACACGATAGAATCAACAATATCCATACCCAATAAATCCATTTATTATTTTGCATAAAACACATCCTTTCCATTATTAGTAAGCAATAACATGGTACTGGTATCACCCATGGTATAATTAGCATCAGTGTAAAAATTATATGTATAAGGATTCTGATACCACTCATTAATATTCATGGCAAGTTTTATTGTATCGGTGTTTAAGCTAGCTACTGTAAAATCAGTGGCTATGCTTTGATGTTTAATTAAAAAATAATTTAACCCAACATGCATGGCATAACCTTGTATACCACTTGTTGGGGTTTGATATTGTCCTTCAATTTTTAAAAAATGAAACCCACCTCCCATTACATCGGGCCATAACATGCTAATGTTTTCGTCTGTAGTTTCTAGTTGATTGTGCTTATTTAAATCAGGGCTTAAACCAATATCAAACTTTATTGCGGTATACATATCCTTTGGCACATTGGTAAGCCTAAGTATGTTGGGTTGATTACGGGCATCAACAAAAAAATAAGAGTTAAGATGAACAACTGTATTGTTAATTGTGGTGAGGCTTATATTAGAAATATAATAATTGAGTCGTGTAACGCTGTACTGATTTCCAGCAGCATTTTTATAGCGTAGGGTATCAAACTGCAAGGCATCATCATCAACAAAATAGTTAATGCGCACCGGCAAATTAACACCTGTATTTTGAGGAGGCACTAAATTATCTTTATTGCAAGCCCATACAAAAAAGATGAATATAATGAGGTAGTTTTTAATTGAATACTGCATACCCAAAGTTATATGTTGCTTTAGGCATAAACCTTGATTAGTATCAAGAATTAAAAGGTTGATTAAACGTTTTTTTGTATCAAAAACATGTACAACCCACTTGGTATTATTTTACAAATTGGCCCACCACCACCCGATGGTTGGGGCGACCCCGACATTCCAAACACACCCATTGATAGCCATATTTGGATTTTGATTTTAGCCAGTATCATCTTGGCATTTTTAAAACTTTACTACAAAAAAAGCACCTATAAATAGGTGCTTTAAACTTAAACCACATTAATCAACCATTGCTTCCTAGGGTCATCAATCCTATTGGAGGAAACAAATATTTTATAACGCTGTATTATCCCACTCGGCATAACACGTTGCAGTTTCGTATAACTTTAATCGTTTTACAAAAACACCTTTAGGCAGTTGGTTGCGTATTCTCGCTAAAATTTCTAACAACAAGTATTCGGCTGTTGGCTCTTGCTTCATCCAAACTAATTTAGTGGTAAGGCTATGAGAGAGCTCGGTGTTTAATTCATTAATTTTTAAAAGCAATGCATGATCAAAATCGTTTAATACCTCTTGTTGCACTATGGATTTTAGCTTTTTAAAGTCCATAATCATTGCTGTTTCTTCTACAACTTTTCCAACAACTGTTACATGCAATTCGTAACTGTGGCCGTGTATATTTTTACATGCACCATCATAACTCGAAATGGCATGAGCAGCTTCAAACGTAAATACCTTAGTAACACTTAACATGATGTTTTTAATTTTATGTAGCTATAGAATTAACTCCTGTTGATGATGATTGTGGTACTTTACAAGTTAATGTATGATACACCAACACAATAGCGGTTGTAGCCAAGGCTAATAAAAGTATTAAGCCTGATGCATTAAACACTATAAAATATGGAACCATTTTTTGCATAAGAGTATGATGCGAAATAGTAGAAATTGAATTTTGCCAAATACCTTTTTGAATGCCAGCCACATTTAACGAAAGCCAAAACACAAGTAAACTACTTTGCATAATCCAAAAAGCGGTGTTGAGTGTTTTGGTTGGTTTTTGATAGCTTTTACATGGATTACTTAAAAACATAAAACAAGCAGCAAACAAAATCATGGTATTAATACCAATTGTAGTACCCATGGCATGTGCAACGGTAACATGGGTTCCGTGCGTATATAAATTAAACGCAGGTATTGACATTAAAATGGCTTGTGCCATGTTTAAAAACACCCAAAAGTTAGAAGCCATTATAAAGCGATAAGGGTAATAATGAAAGTACTGTTTTGCCTCGGTAATACTTGCTTTCCAGGTGTAAATAATGCGCGCAAAAAATATCCACTCGGTCATGCTTACTGCATAGCCAACATACCTAATATAAGCTTGTGTTGGAAGTGTATAAATGTGGTGGCCCCAATTAAACATCAGATTAAATAATCCAAGAAAAAACATTGCAAAGGCCATTTTACTGGAAGCCATTTTGCTTTGTCCACTTATTCTATCCATTAAAAAAAATGCAGTGCCATATATTATTTGATTCCATGCTCCAACCAAAGAGCCATTCACTTTCCACTGAATGGTCATATCGGTAATAAAATCTTTTCTAAAATAAGGGAACAGCCACAAGTAGTTTTCGGTAAACGTGAATAAGAAAAACACAATGCCTGTCATCCACATCCAAACGTATACCGGCCATGTTTTAAAATGCTTAGCCACCTTTATAAAGTTAGCCAACATAAGTAACCACGAAGCCGCAATAGGCAATGCCCAAATAGGATTAAACTCCCAATACTCGCGGCCACCAAAATCCTTTTTAAAATAACTACTAGCTACACCCACTATAGCAATTAGCCAAAGTAAAAGCTGAGCTAGGGCCAATTTATTTGAAATACAATTAGGTTTTAGCACCGTAAGCGCACTTAACACACAACCGCTTGCAGCCAATAAAATCCAAAAAATTACAAACGACACATGCATGGGCCTTAACGCCACAAAGCCAAATGTGCTTTTTAAAAACGTAGGGAATACATAAACCTGTGCCGCTAATACGCCAAATAGTAATCCTATGAGCAGCGTAAATAAAGCTACTAGCAAAAATAATTTTCCAACTTGTGTTTTCATTTTTGTTCAATCATTCCGTTAGGTAAAATGCTAAAGCTTTTATAGTCTGCTTGGCCACTTGCATCTGTTTGTTTAAAAAACTGCATTAAACTTTTTAGCTCAGTATTTGATAAACTAAATGCAGGCATGGATGCACTGCCTGAAACCAACATGGCACGAATTATGGTATCGCCTTTGGTGCTGTATACATTGGTTAAATCGGGCCCCAAATAGCCACCCAAACCATACAATTGATGACAACTTTGACAATTATATTTTTGCCAAACCAAACGACCTTGCGCAGCCTCCGTTGCATCATTTTTCCCCAAATCAATACTATAACTAGGCTTTAAATAAATACTAAAACTGTATACCAAAAACAGTATTACCAAAAGTGCATATATGTATATTGGTTTAAACATAACTTAATACAATGAAATAGGATTTTGATTTACCTGTTTATGCAGTGTATTGTTATTTACTTGCATGTCGGCCAAAATTAACAACGCTGTTTGTGCTAAGTTTCTCACTTCTAATAAATCAATACTTGTCATACCAGATAACAGCAAGTGCTCTACCTCTTGAATAACACTTTTACATCTTTCGGTTAAAAAACTTGCACGTAGAAAATCGGGTGCAGAAAACAACCTGGTGGTTTCCTTTTTAATATATTTTACTTGGGTTTGCACCCACTTTTGGTAATATGGAATTAATGCCACTTGCTTAAGCGATTTTAATTCGAGTTTTAAATTATATGCGCCTACATAAGTTAATATATCATGTGCAATATGGTGTGCAAAAACCAAGGCTTCCAATAAGGAGTTTGAAGCTAATCTATTCTTGCCATGTAAACCAGTACATGCAGTTTCGCCCACAGCATATAAATGCTGCAAAGTTGTTCTGCCATTTTTTGTTACTGAAACTCCGCCACAAGCATAATGTGCCGAAGGCATAATAGGAATTAAATCGTGCGAAACATCAAATCCTAAACTTTGCAGTTTGGTTAATATAGCAGGAAATTTTTGTGCCAGTTGTACTGCATTTAAATGACGTAAATCTAAATATACGCATGCCAACTGATGTTGTTTTACATGATGATGTATGGCATTGCTTATTACATCACGCGTGGCTAATTCTCCGCGTACATCATAATCAAACAAAAACCTTTGGTGCAAATGATTAACCACATAAGCGCCATAACCACGCAATGCTTCAGATAATAAAAATGTGGTTTTTCCTTCGCCAGTTTCATCAAACAATGCAGTAGGATGAAATTGAATAAAACGCATATTGGCCAAATTTGCCCCAGCGCGCGATGCGATGGCAAAACCATCACCAGTAGCCACATCGGGGTTTGTGGTATGATTAAAAACTTGCCCACAACCACCTGTTGCAAGCACGGTATGATGTGCATGAAAAGGAACTACTAACCCTTGGTGTTGATCTAAATATTTTACTCCCACACAAGTTTCTCCCTCCATCCACAAATCAATTACCATGGTATGCTCTAGCAATTCAATATTGGGTAACAATTGTACTTTATTCCATAAACAATGTTCAATTTCTAATCCTGTTTTATCAGCGTGATGCAATACCCTTGGTTTACTGTGGCCTCCTTCTAAGGCCATGTTTAAACTGCCATCTGCATTTGTATCAAAATTTACACCCCACTCCAATAACTCAGCCAATCGCTCAGGAGCTCCCTTCACTACCATTTCAACAACCGACTCATCACATAAACCACCACCTGCATTTAACGTATCCTGTATGTGTTCTTCATACGAATCGTGTAGCAAATTAGTTACACCAGCAATACCACCTTGCGCCATACGCGTACTGCCTTGCATGGCCTCCTTTTTGGTAAGTATACACACTTTTAGTTTGGGTTGATTAGTAGCCAATTTTATTGCTAATGATAACCCTGCAATACCAGAACCAACAATTAAAACATCAGTATTTTTCATGTTACATACTTAACTCAAACATGCGTTCAAGTGGTTTGGCAGCAGCTTTAATAAGCGAACTATCTAAGGTAATTTCTGGTGTTTCGTACAATAAGCAATCGCGCAATTTTTTTAAGGTATTTACACGCATAAAGGCGCATTCGCTGCAAGCACAAGTATTATCTTCTTTACTTGGTGCAGGTATCAAAACTTTATCTGGGGCTTCGGTGCTTAGTTTATTTAAAATACCCACCTCTGTAGCAATTATAAAAGTAGAAGCAGTACTGTGTTTAATAAAATTAATCATACCCGATGTAGAACCAATGTAATGTGCTACACGTAAAATATGCTCTTCACTCTCGGGGTGTGCTACAATTAATGCATGCGGATGCCGTTTGTGTAAGGCCAATAACTTATCAAAAGAAAAAGCTTCATGTACCACACATGCACCATCCCATAACACCATGTCTCTTCCCGTTTTTTGTATTAAATATCTTCCTAAATTTTTATCGGGTGCAAAAATTATTGGTTGATGTTGGGAAATACTTGCAATCACTTTTTCGGCATTAGCCGATGTGCAAATAATATCGCACAATGCCTTAACCTCGGCCGAGCAATTGATATAAGCCACTGTTACATGATCGGGATATTTAAGCTTAAATGCACTAAACGATTCGGCTGTACACGATTCGGCCAATGAGCAACCAGCCTCCAAATCGGGCAACAATACTTTTTTAGTAGGATTTAAAATTTTAGCCGTTTCGGCCATAAAATGCACACCTGCAAAAACAATAATATCGGCAGTAGTTTCAGCCGCCTGTTTAGATAATGCCAAACTATCTCCTACAAAATCGGCTATGTTTTGTATACTATCTTCTTGATAATAGTGGGCCAGAATTACTGCGTTTTTTTGCTTACGCAAACTATTAATCTCGGCCACGTATTTGCCATCATTCTTCATAAATTTACACTACATGTAAGGGTTCTAAAGCATAGTCAATTGCTAATACTTCATCTTCTAATTTGTTTAACTCATTTTGCATACCATTAAAAAGCTCTGTAAACTCAAGCTCCATTTTAGTGCTTAAATCGCGGTAATAAGCTACACCTGCCAATAGGTTTTCTTTAAACTTATTAAGGTACGATGCTTTATGTACAGCCAACTGCGAAGCCTGCTCTTTGTGTCGCTCTTGTAAATACTTTACATACAATTTAAGTTCGTTAATAAACACATTAGGACGTGGTACATTGTTTAAAATATTTAACCTTCCGTAAATATGATCAACCATTTGTTGTAATGTAAACACACCCGAAAAGTACGCCAAGTTAGGACCCGGGCAAATGGTTACTGCACCAAAATCGTGAGCAGGTTTAATATCGTTTACCAACAAAGCCGGCACACTTAAACCCTCGCAAATACAATCTTTAGCTTGCAACATTTCTATGCGTAAATCTTGCTCCTCTTGTGTTTTACTGCTTGCTTTAATTTGTTTAAGTTTATGGTATTGGTATTGGGTTGATGCAGTGCAAATAGGAAGTTTGGTAAACTCATTATCAAACTGTAAAAACTTTTTAAGACAAGGGCTACCTGCTTTACCCGATTGAATACGGGTTTTGCGTAAATGCTCCGAACTGCTTTTTCTGAAATTATTAAACGGTACACCAAGAGGTGATGCGTTACTTAAAAAATAATCTTCGGGTGATGCAGTTGATAAATCATTTAAGGTATTATTATCTACATTAGTTGCCTCTGGCACTAGTAAAAAAGGGCTACCCCAACCAATGCTATCTAATTGATAATAGCGTATCAAAAAATCAGACTCTTGCGCAGTACCAACACCACCTTGGGCCGTAACTTTTGACATTGGTTTTTGCTTAAATCCATTTTTGCCTGCGGCTAATAAACTTGTTTGGCATAACTCGTATAACGTGTTGTATAACTCGCTTCGCTTTTGTTTAAATTCTTCTAAAATTGGGCCTAATAAAAAGCCATCCGTAGCAAAAGCATGTCCGCCACAATTCAACCCCGATTCTATTCTAAATTCCGAAACCCAAATTCCTTTTTTAGCTAAAAATTTTCCTTGAATTAATGCCGATCTATAATCACTTACTTTTAATACAATTTGTTTAACCAACTCGCCATGTGCATTTGGGTAAAACGCAGTGAAACTCTCGCAATAGCCGTAAACTCTTGGGTTAAAACCAGCCGAAAACACAACCGATGAATTTAATTCGCTTTGGGCAAAGCCCCTTAATGCAGTTAATGCATCCGAAAACTCATCAAAAACTGGATTGCCATCTTGATCAAACCTTGGCTTATCCACCTTGGTCATAATATTTACTTCAATAGCACCAGTAATCCAATTTTGTTTAAGCTTATCGGCTATTTCAAGTTGCTCTTGCGGATTATAGTTTTTTAAATTTTTGTACAGAATTTTTTGCGCATTATTATCAGGTAATAGCTCAAAATACTTGGCTACTTCTGGTGCGGTAATAGGTTGTTGTTTAAGTTGCATTACCTGCTTTTTTACCAAGTAATTAAGCATGTTTAGGTATGCAGTAATGCGTTTGGCTCTATAATCGGGTTGATGTGAGTTAATAGGCTCGTAAGTAAAATTCCACACACCAGCATAGTGCTTTCTTAGTTGTTCAAGCAAATCATCTTCCATAATGGATATGGCAGAATTAATACCATACTTGGCTACTTTAATGGGCGTATCAACTGTAAAACCAATACCCATTACAGGTATATGAAACAGATGTTTATCAGAAACTATCATGTAAAAAGGGGTTAATTAGTATGATTGAGGTAATTGGTTAAAGCTGCTTTCCAATGTGGCAAACTAGCCATGCCTCTGTTTTTAATGCAGGTATTTTCAAGTACCGAGTATTTAGGACGAGGAGTTTTAGCCGGAAAAAAATCGCTCGATACTTTATTTACTTCTACTTGTGTATTGGTTAATTCAAAAATGGTTTGCGCAAACTCATGCCAACTGCACGAACCTTCGGAAGTAAGATGTGTTATACCTGTTAATTCTTGCTTTAATAAATTGGGCAGTATTTGAGCAATATCAAAAGTTGCTGTAGGCGAAACAAACTCATCACACACAACATTTAAACTAGGTTGCTCAGCACCCAACTTACGCATAAGTTGTACAAAGTTTAAACCGTTTTTAGCTCGGCATGGGTGATGGCCATACAGTGCCGAAACACGCAGAATTAAAGCCGCATGATTCTCGCCTAGTACGCTTAACTCGCCTTGATATTTTGTTTTACCATATACGTTTAATGGATTAGGCGTATCCAACTCAACATAAGGTTTTGATTGTGCTCCATCAAACACATAATCGGTGCTAAAATGCACCAACTTAATTTCTAAATATCTACACATGCGTGCTAAAAAAGCAGGCGCAGTGGTGTTAATTAGTTTAGCTAAATCAGGAAATTCTTCGCACTTATCTACCTGGTGATAAGCAGCAGTATTAATAACAACTTGTGGTTTATTACTGCTCAAATAATTTTTAACAGCCACTAAGTTAGTAATGTCTAATTCGGTATGCGTAGGTGCCAATACCTCTATATCTTGCTGTGTAAACACAGCAGAAATATCACTTCCTAATTGTCCTTGTGCACCTAGTATTAACGCTTTCTTTATCATAGTTATAGGTTTAAATAAGCACAACTTGTTGCGCCATTTTCTTTTTAAACATGGCTATATTGTAGAATCTTTCATCATCGAAATTGCTGTACTTATCGACAGCACGATATAAATCAAGCATAATAGCATGAGCATCTTGTTGTGGTTTATAGTTTAATAATTGTTGAGCTTTTTCAGTACTTACTTTATAGTTTCGGTAATCTTGTACTTGTTTATTGATAACAGAAACCTGCATGTTATAATTTTCTGCTACAAATAATTTTACTACTTCGGCTAATTCGCCAATAGTGGCATTAAACGAAGAGAGGTTAATAACATGGCCGTTTTTTAATGGATGTTGCAAAGCCAATAAATAACCTTGGCACAAATCATCAAGCCCCAAAATTGGTCGCCATATTTTAGGATTACTCAATGTTATTTCGCCACAACTTAATGCGTTTTTAAACATCGTATTCATAGCTAAATCCAACCGCATACGAGGCGAATAGCCACTTACCGTACCTTGTCTAAAACAAATTACATTAAAGTTTTCATCGGCTAAAGCTAACACTGCTTGCTCGCCTTGTAGTTTTGAAACACCATACGGATAATTACTTACTGCTATATCCTCTTCGGTAAATGTGGTGTTGTGTGTGTAGCCATAAACCGAGCATGAGCTTGCAAAAATAAATTGCTTTACACCGGCCTCTTTTGCTAAAAAAGCCAAGTATGCAGGCATGCCTGTGTTGTAGATAAAATTATCTTTAGGCGAGAACTCCGCCATAGGATCGTTTGATAATCCGGCTAAAAAAATAACCGCATCAAACTGTTTCAAATTGCTTGGATTTAAATCAAAAATATCCTTCTCTATTACCGCAATATCATCAGCCAAATAATTACCAAACCACATGGCATCAACCACGGTTATATCTATTTGTTGATTACTTAAAAACGGGGCTAAAGTAGTGCCTATATAGCCAGCACCACCAAGTATGAGCACTTTTTGTTTAGTATTCATAGGTAAAATTATTAGCGTTATCAGTAGCTAACCATTGGTTAAGCGTAAGTAGTCCTCTATCTTTTTCTGACAAGATGGGTTGTTTTATAGGCCACTTAATACCAATTTCGGGGTCGTTGTAACTAATTCCCGATTCGGCATTTTTATTATAAATACCCGTGCACTTGTATTGTATTTCGGCTACATCAGATAGCACACAAAAACCACGCGCAAAACCTGCAGGAGCCCATACCATTTTATTGTTTTCGGTATTTACTATTTCGCCATACCATTGGCCCAATGTGGGCGAATTTTTTCTGATATCAACAGCCACTAAAAATGCTTCGCCTTGGGTAACACGCATAAGTTTACCCATGGCTGGTTGCCATTGAAAATGCAATCCACGCAATACATTTTTTGATGAACGCGAGTGATTATCTTGCACAAAATTCATGGGCAAGCCCAAGTCGGTAAAAATATCTTGACGATATACTTCCATAAAAAATCCGCGTTCGTCTTTAAAAATTTCAGGCTGAAGCACCATCAGTCCATTCAAGGCTTGATGTATAACATTTATTTTCATGTTGCGTAACTTTTATAAGTTGAGAAAACGTGTTTATTTTTTTAATAAAAAACTGATATACAATACTGCCTCTGTACATAAAAGGCAATACCTCACTATCGGGTAACTTGCGCTTGCGTTGCACTTTGCTGCGCTTAGACATAATTAAATTGCCATGCCATATAAGCCAAAGATGCGCAGTGGCTATTGCCCTTATCATAGTAAAATTTAAAGTAAGTAGTCCTTGTAAGGCTGCTACAACATCTAGTAAAATATGCACTGGTACGTACTTAATAACATTTTTAAGCTCGTAGTTTTTAAGCATAATGTAAAGTGCGTTGCGATGGTTCCAGTAGGTTTTAGCAAAGCTGTGTTGTGTAATGGTTCCACCACCAATATGATGGATAACAGCATTGGGTTGAACATAAAGTTTAAAACCAGCCATGCGCAAACGCCAACACAAATCAATTTCATCCATGTGGTGTACAATGGTTACATCAAGCAAACCACTAACTGATAAGGCCGACTTACGCAAAAACATGGCCGCACCGCTAGTCCAAAAAACCTGCGCCACATTATTATATTGGCCATTATCTTTTTCAAGATGTGTAAATACACGACCACGTAAAAACGGATAACCAAACACATCATACATACCACCCGATGCACCCGCATATTCAAACTCGTTAGGCTTTTGATACGATAAAATTTTGGGTTGAATAGCTGCAATTTGCTGATCAGATTCGGCTAAATTTACCATCCCTTCAATCCAATTTGGCGCTACAGTTACATCGTTATTTAGGCAAATAATGTACTCGCCCGGACAACGCCTAAATGCCAAATTATACGCAGCACAATAGCCATTGTTAAATCTATTCTGTATAATTTTTACTTCGGGATATTTTTGGATAACATAGTTTACATCATCATCTGTTGATGCATTATCTAGCAAGTAAACCTGCTTTTTTTTATAGGTTGATTGCAATACAGAAGTAAGGCACTCATCTAAAAAACGTTTACCGTTATGATTTAAAATTACTATATCAACCTCGGGTAGCATATGCGTAATGTTTTGAGCAAACAAAGCACGCTGCTTTAAGGAGCTTATTTATTGACGGTGGTCAATATTCGGGATGATTAAAATTTTAGAAAAACATGAGGATTACTCTTCTAACTCGGCAAGAACAACCAGTTTGGCGTGATTAATAATGCTGATTTGCTTTTTGTTTAACGCAATAATGTGGTCGTCTTCCCACTCGCGCAATACACGCACCACCGTTTCGGTAACCATACCCGATATACTGGCAATATCTTCGCGTGTTAAAATAATGTTTAAGTAATGATCGGCTGTGGTACCAAATGATTTTTCGAGCAATAACAAAGTTTCGGCCAAACGTGCCCGCGAACTTTTTTGAATAAAATTAACCGATTTACTTTCGGCTAAACTTAAGTCTTGCGCAAACTTCGAAATAATCTCCATCGTAAATTTTACGTTGGTGTTTATTAAATTAAAAATGCGCTCTTTGGGTATAAAACAAACTACCGATTCTTCTAAGGCTACACCAGTTGCAATATACTTGCCATCGCCCAACAAACCTCGGTAACCCAACAACTCGCCCGCACCTGCAATCCGTAAAATTTGCATGCTGCCATCGGCTGTTGTTTTGTACAACTTAACTTTACCCTGATGCACGCAATGCATGCCCTTAGCCGTATCGCCCTCGCCAAAAATTACTTGATTTTTCTTTACACGATGGGTAAGTTTATGCTCATTTAACTGCTCCAATTCGCTTTGCTTTAAAGAACAAAATGAAGACAAGGCCAAATTTTGGCATGTAGTACAATCAATATGTTTTACCGGATTTTTCACCGTAAGGTTTTTTGGTGTTACAAACATACTACAGCTTTATCTGCAAAAAACTTGATTTATTTCATGTGCTACAAGGCAAATAGCTACCTGGTTGATATCTGTTTAAAAAATAGTATTCTTGAACTTCAAAATGCATTTAGTACAGGCAAATCATAACATAAGTTTATATCAAACATGGCGTTACAAAAGCTTATCCTTCGTAAAAAAGGTAGGTTTAGTATTTGGGTTGATATTGCTTTTTTGCCATGCAAGTGCACAACGCATCATCGATAGTTTACCAAACCCTGTTGATGTTCAATCATCGTCACAACCCTACTTTTACCAAGGCTTAACCTATGGCAGCCAACGCAACTTTAACCCCATAACCGTGCTGCTCAACCGCGGGTTCGAAATGTTGCGCATTACTGAACAAAGCGCACGATACAGCCCATTTGTACCCGGTTATAAATTTAAAAACATTGTTAAAAATTTAGCCAACCCAATACAGGGAGTGCAACAATATGGTACAAAGGAGTTTTTTTTAGAGCAAGTAATTCCCTTTGGCGACCCACGCAGACCTTATTGGTTTCCTAATTATGCCTTGCACATGCTTGAAGGTGGCGTAACCTACACCGGATTAAAAGAATGGTTTGAGTTACACGATGCTCAATATCCCAAAACATACTCAGCAGCAGTTGTTATTTCGGCAGCCTTAATTAACGAGTCGGTTGAGGAAAAAGTAACCAACGGAAACTTTAGGCTAAATGTAGATGCCGTTGCCGATTTTTGGATTTTTGATGTAGGAGGTATTTTACTGTTTCAATCAAAAAAGGTAAATAAATTTATGAGCCAAACGTTGCACATGCGCGATTGGTCAAAACAACCTGCTGTGTATTTGCCTACCTTAAACTTAGCCAACTGCGGCCAGTTTCTTTCCTTAAAATGGAATTTACCCAAATTAAAGAATGTATCGTTTTTTAGTTTAGTGGGCCTCGGTGGTATGGGCGGTTTATCTTACCAATTTAAAAACAACACCAGTTTATCCATGGGTATAGGCCACGGACCAAGGCGCAAAGAGAGCAACATTTTAGGGTTGCCTATTGATGTGCATTTAGTGCCCATGCTGGGTATTTACTACGATAAAAACAACTCCTTATTAGCCTCTTTAGAGTTAAGCAATTCTAAAAACGATTTATACCACAACTATTTTGCTGAGCTAAATTTGTATCCTGGTTTTATTAAAGTAAAAAAACTCGATCCAACAGTTTGGCTAACCATAGCCCGCGATGGCGATTTTTTAATTGGCCTAGGTTGTAAATACACCTACGGTGTTGGTTTGGGATTGAGGTAGGGATTAATGAAATTCAATCTCTATAAAGGAAGTCCGTGTTTCAAATCGAAAATTTTAAAAAGCGTTTCTGGGAATTTATTATGTTTTTTGATTTTTAGCCTCTCACCTATGTATTCGTTAAAGCTAATGAAGGATTTTTCAAAATCTACATCGCGTATTCGTCTTGCCTTTATTTGTTTTTCTCTACCTTTTATATAATCACTGTAGTTGCTTAATACAGACTGTAAGTTGATGGTCTTATCTTTTAAATGATTAAGATTATTAAATAAAAAATCAAAGTCCATAATAACCAAATTACAAATGTGATTGAACTGCGGGTTTATTCCCTTAATCTGCTCCATAAATACATCGTTGATATACTTGTTGATTCCTGGAATATTAAACATATCGTCTGTTATTATTAAAATAGGCTGTATTGTAAGTTTTTCTCTGCTAGGTATTTTGGAGTCAAAGTTTACAGTTGATTCTGCAAGCAACTTAATTTGATCAACTAATTGATAAACACCAACCTTAGGCGAACAGATTTTTTTGTTAATTTCTTCTTTTATGCATTCATATGTGCCCTTTGCCACAGCATCTGAGGCAAAAGAAACATCTTTAAACTCAATTAAAATTACCCAATTTCCTTTTCTATAATAACAGTCTGGCTGTTTTTGTCCACTGTCAAAATGCAATACACTATACTTATCTTCAAGTATATGTTTCATTATATTTTTGAATATTATCTTTTCAATGATTTTATCAGAAAATCTCGATTTGAAATCAGGGTAATTGATTCCAACTTCTTGTTTTAGGTTGGTTGTTTTGATAAAATCAAAAATCAAACCCTCGTACAATTTATTTTGTAAAAAAATCCAGCTCATAACGAAGTATTGGTTTTCCTTGAATTTTATGAGTGGTTTCGATTTTAATCCAGTAAACTCTAAATTATGCCTTGGTTCGCTTTTAAATGTTTTTAAATCAACACAATTTGCTTCAAAAAATGTAGGACGGAAAGTTATATTCTCAGCATCCAAATTGAAACCTATTCTTGAAAAGAGTCCCGTTTCTTTACCAGAAATACAATACTCAATTAACTTGACTATTTCTAGCAAGTAATCATGTATACTAATTCGGTTATTTATTTTAAGAAATAAATCAACGTAAGGTCCTAAGCGCTCATCCTTCTTGATTTCACTCATTAGGATGACTCCTTTAATCATCTGGTAGAAGTAGTTTTGTCTTGTTTGAATATTGTATTGTTTGATACACATTGGCCATAAAGCCTGATAATAGAAACTATCGTTTGTTGTTATTTCGTATCTTAGTTCATTATTTGTTTTATCATTAAATATTAGAATTGATTTTAAGATTTTCAACTCCTCTTCAGGTGTTGTGTCGATATACCCTTCAGGTATTTCTCTGAAGTTTATTATCTCATACTCAATAAATTTAAGAATGGAGCGTTCAGTGAATATTGCGAATTCTACGTTTTGATTTTTCGTTAAGGTTTTACTGCAATTTATATTCAGTGCTTTAATGATTCCATCTACATATAACCTGTCTTGTCTTTTTAAAAATATCTCATGTAGAATCTTGTTCTGAAGTTTAAATGAGTGGCCTTCAATATAAAGTCTTGAATTAATTGCTGATAATAGCCCGATTACAATAATAGAAGGTATCCCCCTTAGTAAAGTTTCGACATCTTCGTTATCATGCGGCCATAAACCTTTATAATCCTGAAGCACACTTATTTTCATGTTTAATGGTTCTTATTTTTTACAAGAGTAAGTTCCATTTTTTTCTGAATGAAACAAACTAAGGTTCAGTATTATCAAAATAATTTATTGAATATGTGTCAGATTTGAGTTTGTATTATTTTGGCGAAGCGCTTGTACTACCTGAAAGTCAATTAGATCAATTTCAAACTGAAACTTCGGGGCATAAAAAAGCCCAACTTAGAAAAGTGAAACGTTGCTTTTCGTAGTCAGTAGGACGGCCGAGCGTTAAAAAATGACCCGGTGGGTCATTTTAGCGAGAAGCGTGCCCGTGGGGTTGGCATTCCCCTACGACTACAAACGCAGTTAAATTAAAGTTACAACGAAAATTATGGGCATAAAAAAGTCCCACTTAAAAAAGTGAGACTCTCAGCGTTTGTAGTCCGTAGGGGTAAAGAGGCTTACACAAACGTGGTTGCCATCCAAGCCTTTGTACACCAGTTACACTCTCGCCAGCTTATTAAGCGGTTTCTCCTAAATACGCCTGATCTCTTACACTCGAATGTATACGTGTTATTCAATAACTTTAAGTGTATAGATGTTTTTATACCGGTTCTATCCTCGACCAAAATTCAGAATTTCTTATCTGTGTCTTTAAAATAATCGCACTAATACCTTTAAACAACCTTATTTCATTTGAAAAAGAGTTTATTAAATTTCATCTATTTGAACGATGTAACAACTATCATCTAAGAAGAAGCTTGTTTTCAGCGTTTGAATAATATTCCTTTCACGGCCACAAAAACACCCATAACAAGCAGTAATGGAATAGCAGTATCCACAGGAACTCCTGGTTCGGTGGGTGGTGGTGGAGTTTCCTGATCATCTGGTTCAAACTCAGCAATGCTATCTGCCTGTGTATCATAACTGCTGTTTGGTTTAGCCTCAATGGTCTCAGGAATTACGCCCTCGTCACCTCTTTCTTCTGAGCGTAGATCACCAATCAATCCATTGCTTGTGGGAAGTCTTCTGCTCTGAGAAGATGCCTTTTTTCTCTTGTATCCACCATTATATAAATCTTCTTCTTTGTAGGATTCTTGATAGCGACTTTCCTCCTTTTGCGACTGGTAATAGTATTCATAATAATCTGGACGAAACCTTTCGTAATACTCACCAAGATCAATCTCGTTGTAATCATCATAGTTGCCTTGCGCTACACTTGCAAAACTAATCAGCACTAAACCCAACAGACCAATGGCTTTTGCTACGTTTAATCGTATGCTTTTTTTCATGGCTATTGTTTTATTAGTTTAATGTGTTGCGTGCCTTGTGTGGTTAGTACCTGTACCATATAAACACCTGCCGCCAAATAGCTCACATCCATTTGTAGCCCTTGCAAGGCAATGGTTGCTTCTGCTCCTTTTGCATCAAATACTTTTACATCAAGCAACTGTGCCAGGCTATTAATGTGTATTTGAACATTGTTGCTTGCCGGGTTTGGCATCAATGCAATACCGGCTTGTGGCATATCATCAGTTAATACAATGGCATGGCTATATGCGTGGCCGTTGTCTTTATCAACCATTTGCAGGCGATAATAGATTGTTAGGAGTTGAGATTTGAGAGTTGGGATTTGAGAGTTGGGATTTGAGAGATATTGATTTGTAAAAGCGTTAAAATCGGTAAGCGAATAGTTGTTTGTTATTGATGAATTGCCTTTGGCTTTTACCGTGCCTATGTTTTGCCAGTTTACATTATCGGTTGATTTTTGAACCACAAAATGGCTGCTGTTTTTTTCGCTTGCGGTGCTCCAGTTTAGTTGTGCATTGCGTTGTTGTTTTGTGCCTGTGAAACTCAATAAACTTAACGGAAGCGAAGTGTGCTGATCGGTTAGTATCAACAAAAACCTTTTGCCAAAACTTGCAGGTGTGCTGTTGTTTATGGTGTAGCTGTAGCTTGGTGTGGTTTTTATATTTATCCAATTGTTGGTAAACAAATCAACCAAAAAGGCATTTTTTGTTGCCGGTAACGATGCCGTTTCTTCAAAGATTAACCAATAGTTGCCGTTGTTTAGGGCTTGTGTGCTAATTACAAAAGTATCGGTGCTGTTTGTGTTTAGTGTTTGGCATACATTGCGCTGCACATGTTGGCTATCGGGGGTTATAAAACTAAGGTTTATTAAGTTGTTTGTAAATTTCATTGCATCTTGGTTAAACACATAGTTTTTGCTGGCTGTGTTTTCAAAACTTAGCCAAGCCACATCATAGCGAATACTGTCGCTATACATTTTTATAGCAAACGGATTTACAACCGTTTTAAAATATTGGGTAGGCGAAGTGTTTACTTTATCAACTTCTTCAAAACTCATGCTTTGCGCTAAATCATTAACCTGCACAAAAAAGCCTTGCGAAATAGCTATATTTTCGCTGGCTGTTTGGTTTACATAATTGCCCGTTACCGGATTTAGTACCCAAAACGAGTTGCTAACATTACTTGTTTTGTTTATCGCACCATAGTTTATTGGGCAAGGATATGGGTTGCCCATTAGATTCCAACCATCATTAACAGCAAAGCCTGTATTGGTGTATGATAGCGGCAATGTAGCAATATTACCTTTGTTAATGTTGCCATAAAACGCCATGGTAACATTGTTTGGCACTGTGTTAAAGTTAAGTAAGGAGCCTGTTTGTGTTCTATCACCCCTAAAAAATACCATACTGCCTTTGCCAGCATCTTGCGTAGCGGTAATGTTAGCAATGTCTTTCCAACCGCGTGTGCCCGTTGTGCTTTCTTGGTAGTGAATAATTGATGACGGGGTACCGTTGTGGTCGAAACCATTGGTTGCACCACCAGGTCCGCTTACCAAAATATCGTCAACCAACTGGGTGTAGTTAAAGTTGCTTATTGGGCTGCTCATGCTGCGCCAACCGCGTTGGGTAACAACACCACCAATCATGTAGCGTTGTATGGTAACATTGCCAGCAACATCGGCTGTGGGTTGAATGGCTAGTATTTTTCCGTTAAAACTTAAGTTTGAAACCAACACCAATTTGTTGGCCGTGTTTAGTGTGCCTAGTTGCGGATTTACTGCATCTGTTATTTTTAAGGTATCGGTTAATAAAACGCCCGCAGCATTGTTTATGGTTAGGTTGGCCAACGTGTTGTTGCTAAACACACCGCCCCAAAGCGTTTGCAAACTTACACCATTTAGCACCAATGTGCCTGTGGTGGCATGTATAGTACCTAAATTATGTATAGCACCTGCACAACTTAGCGTGCCACTAATGGTTAGTGTTGCGCCTGAGGCTAGACTCACGTTAAGCGCTTGGCCTGTGGTAACTATTGGTTGGTTGGCTGTTGGTACAATGTAGGCTTCTTCGCTGTTGGTTGGCAAGACATTGTTGCTCCAGTTGCCTGTTGTTTCCCAAGCAGTGCTAAAGGCACCTGTCCATTGGTTAATGCCTTTTTCGTATGCCCCCATATCAATGGTGGTGTTTTGTATGCGGGTGTTGCCAGCCAAATCGGTAGCGGAAGCGCCCGTGTTATTGCCGCTGTTTATACTTGGGCTGTTTGGCTGCAATTGCAAACCATCATCAGCTGTACCCCATATATTATCTGCCCCATCAAGGTCGTTTTCGTTTACAAAATTGGGGTTGGCGTTTATATTGCCTGTGCCAGTAAAGCCCCCTTGCACATTGCTGTACTCAACTACGGGTGTGCCGCTTGCAACGTGAATACCTGCACCTGTTGGGGCAGTATTGTTGTAGATGATGCAATTGCTAATGGTAGCGTTGGTATTGCTTTGAATTGCCCCACCTTGCAGTGTAGCACTGTTGCCATAAAACACGCTGTTGCGTATGCTGGTGTTTGCACCAGTAAATACTGCACCACCATTGCTAGAAGCCGTATTATTGGCAAATACACAATTATCAACCGTTTGTGTACCTGCACCAAAACGAACCGCTCCTCCCCAACCTACTGCACTGTTGTTTACAAATACCGATTGAGAAAGTTGAATAGTCATACTCGAGGAACTATTAATTCCAGCACTTTCTGACTGTGCTGTATTGCCATTAAACAAACATTTGCTAAAGGTTTGTGTACTGCCTGTACCGAATAATCTAATTGTTCCGGCACCACTTGCATTGTTTTGTATAAAGCTGCATTGGCTTAGGCTAAGGTTGCCGCTTAACGTTAAAATGGCAGAGGAATTACTACCACTATTTACTACACTGCTGTTTTGCTGCCATACACATTGACTTATACTTGGGCTGGTGCTACTGTTAAAATAAGCACCACCACCAGTAACGGTATTTTGGGTAAAAGTAAGCTGGGCAAGGGTAAGGTTGCTGCCGTTGTTGTAGGCATATAAACCTGCACCTCTGTCGTTAGTGGCTAAGCCACCCAGAAAAGTGCTGTTGCTGTTGGCATTGCCTTTGGTAAGGGTAAAGCCATCAATAACTACAGCTGCTGTGGCATTGGCTACTACTATTACGTGGTAACTGTTATCGGTGCTATCATTGGCTGTGCCAATATCGCCACTTAAAATGGTAAGTCCATTGCTGCCTTCTACCACACCACCAATGCCTTGGTAAGTAGCGGCAGGGCGTTGGTTTATGGCGGTTTCTGTTCCTACAAAGCCACCATATAGTTTTACGTTGTTGGGTACATTAAAGTAAAGGGTTCTGTCTGTTCCATTTGTGGGTTTGTATGTGCCTTGGGCTACCCATATTTCTGCATTGGCAGCAAAGCAAGTAGTGTTTAAGGCACTTTGTAAATCAGTATAAGCATCATTCCAACTGGTGCCATTGTTTGCCCCTGTGGCGTTGGCTTTTACGTATAATCTAGTTGCACCTATGTTTTCATAAGCACCCATATCGGTGGTGGTGCAAATGGTTCTTGCAGCACCTATAATATCTGTACTACTAACACCTGTGTTAGTACCTGTATTAATGCTTGGGCTGCCTGTTTGCAATGCCAAACCATCATCGGCTGTGCCATAAATATTATCAGCACCATCAGGGTCGGTGGGGTTTACAAAATTGGGGTTGCTGTTAATATTACCTGTGCCTGCTGTGGTTTGCTGTATGTTGCTGTAGGTAATGTTTGGGGTTACACCATCAAACAGGGTTTGGCTGCCCGCGTTATCCCAAATAATAGCATTGTTGATATTAAATGTACCCACACTTCCCCAAGAAGTAAGTTTTCCAAATGCACTTGCTGTATTTTGAACAAATGTAGAATTGTTTACCTGCATTGTGCCGTTTGTGCCAGATTGTAATCTATAAGATATTGCTCCAGCAATTTCGGCTGTGTTGTTGTAAAACAAGGTATTGTTAACGGTGCAGTTGGTAGTTGAGGATGCGTTTGAACTAAAAGCATAAATTGCCCCACCATTACTACCACCATTGTTATTGGCAAACACACAATTGCTAATGCTCACATTGGTAGTATGTGCCGTTTGTGTATAAACCAGCATTGCCCCAAAAGCTTGCAAAGTACTTACATCGGCTACGTTATTTTTAAATACACAGTTGGTAATGCTGATGGTGTGGTTGGCTCCATTGGCTTTGTTGGTAAAACCTGCTGCATCATAATTGCCGTTATTTTTAAAAGCATCTTGCACCGTAAAGCCATCAAACACCGTACCTGCTGCACAGTTGGTGGCTCTTACTAAGTTGTGTGTATTATCTGTATTTACGCTTGGTGTGCCAATATCGCCACTTAAAATAGTGGCATTTATACCACCACCAATTAGGTTGCTTGGGCGTTGGTTTAATGCTGTTTCTGTACCCGCAAAACCGCCATAAACTTTAACGCCACTTGGAATATTAAAAGTTTCGTTTCTGTTGTTGTTTTGCGATGGTTTGTATGTACCCGCAGCTACCCATATTTCTGCATTGGCAGCAAAGCAAGTAGTGTTTAAGGCACTCTGCAAATCGGTAAAAGCATTTGCCCAAGATGTACCATTGTTTAAGCCTGTGGCGTTGGTATTTACATATAATCTTGTAATAGGTGTAGTTACCGTTACCGTAATAGCATTACTGGTAGCCGTTGCAGGATTGGCACTTGGGCTATTGCTTACCATAGTGCAAGCAATTACATCAGCACTTACAAAATCAGTACCTGCAATGCCTGTGTAAGTGGCATTGGTTGCTGCTGCAATGTTTACACTATTTTTTGTCCATTGATAGGTTGGGCTTACACCACCATTTGTTGGTGTGGCGGTAAAGGTAATGCTGCTGCCACTACAAGTTGGGTTGTTGCCTGTGGTAATGGCTATGCTTACTGAGGGGGTAACAGTTGTGGTAGTTGGGTTTTCGTAAGCACCCATATCTACTGTGGCATCTACTACACGTGTAGCATTGGTAATATCCAAAGCACTTACGCCAGTATTATTACCTGTATTTCGGCTTGGGCTATTGTATAATAGTTGCAAACCATCATCTGCCGTACCCCATATATTATCTGCCCCATCAAGGTCGTTTTCGTTTACAAAATTGGGGTTGGCGTTTATATTGCCTGTGCCAGTAAAGCCCCCTTGCACATTGCTGTACTCAACTACGGGTGTGCCGCTTGCAACGTGAATACCTGCACCTGTTGGGGCAGTATTGTTGTAGATGATGCAATTGCTAATGGTAGCGTTGGTATTGCTTTGAATTGCCCCACCTTGCAGTGTAGCACTGTTGCCATAAAACACGCTGTTGCGTATGCTGGTGTTTGCACCAGTAAATACTGCACCACCATTGCTAGAAGCCGTATTATTGGCAAATACACAATTATCAACCGTTTGTGTACCTGCACCAAAACGAACCGCTCCTCCCCAACCTACTGCACTGTTGTTTACAAATACCGATTGAGAAAGTTGAATAGTCATACTCGAGGAACTATTAATTCCAGCACTTTCTGACTGTGCTGTATTGCCATTAAACAAACATTTGCTAAAGGTTTGTGTACTGCCTGTACCGAATAATCTAATTGTTCCGGCACCACTTGCATTGTTTTGTATAAAGCTGCATTGGCTTAGGCTAAGGTTGCCGCTTAACGTTAAAATGGCAGAGGAATTACTACCACTATTTACTACACTGCTGTTTTGCTGCCATACACATTGACTTATACTTGGGCTGGTGCTACTGTTAAAATAAGCACCACCACCAGTAACGGTATTTTGGGTAAAAGTAAGCTGGGCAAGGGTAAGGTTGCTGCCGTTGTTGTAGGCATATAAACCTGCACCTCTGTCGTTAGTGGCTAAGCCACCCAGAAAAGTGCTGTTGCTGTTGGCATTGCCTTTGGTAAGGGTAAAGCCATCAATAACTACAGCTGCTGTGGCATTGGCTACTACTATTACGTGGTAACTGTTATCGGTGCTATCATTGGCTGTGCCAATATCGCCACTTAAAATGGTAAGTCCATTGCTGCCTTCTACCACACCACCAATGCCTTGGTAAGTAGCGGCAGGGCGTTGGTTTATGGCGGTTTCTGTTCCTACAAAGCCACCATATAGTTTTACGTTGTTGGGTACATTAAAGTAAAGGGTTCTGTCTGTTCCATTTGTGGGTTTGTATGTGCCTTGGGCTACCCATATTTCTGCATTGGCAGCAAAGCAAGTAGTGTTTAAGGCACTTTGTAAATCAGTATAAGCATCATTCCAACTGGTGCCATTGTTTGCCCCTGTGGCGTTGGCTTTTACGTATAATCTAGTTGCACCTATGTTTTCATAAGCACCCATATCGGTGGTGGTGCAAATGGTTCTTGCAGCACCTATAATATCTGTACTACTAACACCTGTGTTAGTACCTGTATTAATGCTTGGGCTGCCTGTTTGCAATGCCAAACCATCATCGGCTGTGCCATAAATATTATCAGCACCATCAGGGTCGGTGGGGTTTACAAAATTGGGGTTGCTGTTAATATTACCTGTGCCTGCTGTGGTTTGCTGTATGTTGCTGTAGGTAATGTTTGGGGTTACACCATCAAACAGGGTTTGGCTGCCCGCGTTATCCCAAATAATAGCATTGTTGATATTAAATGTACCCACACTTCCCCAAGAAGTAAGTTTTCCAAATGCACTTGCTGTATTTTGAACAAATGTAGAATTGTTTACCTGCATTGTGCCGTTTGTGCCAGATTGTAATCTATAAGATATTGCTCCAGCAATTTCGGCTGTGTTGTTGTAAAACAAGGTATTGTTAACGGTGCAGTTGGTAGTTGAGGATGCGTTTGAACTAAAAGCATAAATTGCCCCACCATTACTACCACCATTGTTATTGGCAAACACACAATTGCTAATGCTCACATTGGTAGTATGTGCCGTTTGTGTATAAACCAGCATTGCCCCAAAAGCTTGCAAAGTACTTACATCGGCTACGTTATTTTTAAATACACAGTTGGTAATGCTGATGGTGTGGTTGGCTCCATTGGCTTTGTTGGTAAAACCTGCTGCATCATAATTGCCGTTATTTTTAAAAGCATCTTGCACCGTAAAGCCATCAAACACCGTACCTGCTGCACAGTTGGTGGCTCTTACTAAGTTGTGTGTATTATCTGTATTTACGCTTGGTGTGCCAATATCGCCACTTAAAATAGTGGCATTTATACCACCACCAATTAGGTTGCTTGGGCGTTGGCTTAGTAAGGTTTCAGTACCTGCAAAACCACCATAGAGTTTTCTGCCACTTGGTACATTAAAATAAATAGTTCTATCTGTGCCTGTGGTGGGTTTGTAGGTTCCCGCAGCTACCCAAATTTCTGCATTGGCAGCAAGGCAAGTAGTGTTTAATGCACTTTGTAAATCGGTATAAGCATCAGTCCAGCTTGTACCATTGTTGCTGCCTGTGGCGTTGGCTTTAACATATAACCGGCTTTGGCTTGGGTTTACGGTCATGGTAATTCCGGTGCTGGTGGCAGTTGAAGCCGTTACACAGGTGGCATTACTGGTTAATACACACCTGATGATATCAGTGCTTACAAAATCGGTTCCGGCAATGGCGGTGTAGGTAGCATTGGTTGCCCCGCTAATGTTTACTCCGTTTTTTGTCCATTGATAGGCGGGGCTTGTGCCTCCGTGAGTAGGTGTGGCGGTGTAGGTTATGCTGTGTGTGCTGCAGGCCGGGTTAGTGCCGGTGGTAATGGCTATGGCCACGCCAGGGGTAACCGCAGTGTTGCTAAATGCTGCGGTGGTACTGTATGCGCTGGCTAAATTTCCATTATCAATAGCCAACACGGCAAAATAATACGTGGTGTTTGCGGCAAGCCCGGTAATGGTGTAATTGGTATTGTTTACCACGGTTTCGGCAATTTGGGTGCCGCCATTGGTGGTACCAATTTTTATGCGGTATTGTAGCTGGCTTTGCGGGGTAGTGGCATCGGTGCTGGCTTGCCAGCTTAGGGTTACATTTGTGCAGTTGTTTATGGTTGCCGCTAAATTTATTGGTATAGAGGGCGCGGTGTTTACTGTAGTATTGAAGTTTTGGTAATAGCCATTTTGCAAGGCACTTAATTGGTTTAAGCCGGCATAAAACACATCTACTTTATCATCGTTGTTTAAAAAACCCACGTTAATGGAGGTATTATCAACCGGGTTTAGCCTGATGTTGGTGGCGGTAAATGTGCCGCTGCCATTGTTGGCATATATGTTTGATGTTTTTTTACCGCTTTCCGCCCCAACGGTCAGCGCATCGGCATCACCATCATTATCGTAATCAAAAAAGCGCACCCCACCCGAGCCCGCATGGGTGCCAAGTGTACTGTGCAGGCTAAATATTCCACTGCTGTTTTGGGTAAACAGTTTTATGCCTCCCGCACCTGATACGGCTGCATCTACAAAGCCATCGCTGTTAAAATCGGCAAAATCCAAATTACCGTTAAACCCATTGCCAAAGGTGCTGCTGTTATCGTTGGTAAACGTGCTGTTGCCGTTGTTTTTCCATAAAATAGCATTGGCCACACTGCCGCCACCGCCACAAATGGCTATGTCTTTAAACCCATCTTTGTTATAATCAACAATGGTTATGGCTGCGCGGTTAAAAGGCTCGTTAATGCCCGTTCCCGATACCACAGTAAAGGTGTTGCCGCCATCATTTCTTCTCAATTCGCCCGTGTATGCCGAGCCGGTGTAACCGCAATAAAAAAAGTCGAGGTCGCCATCGTTATCAAAATCAATCCATTTGGCGCCACTGTTGGCGTATGCGGTTAGCCCAAGGTTAAGGTTGGTAAAGGTATTGCTGCCATCGTTTCGCCACAATTGAGAGATGTTGGTACTACCTGTGGTGGTACCTGTAATCAGCACATCCAGATCGCCATCTTTATCATAATCGGCCCAATCGGCTTCGCCCACTAACACAGGAGGCAAATTGGTGGTTACTTGTGTAAAAGCACCTGTGCCATTGTTTACCCAAACCTGCAACACCGGGTTGTAACTAATATCTGCTCCGGTAACGCAAATGTCGTTAAAGCCATCGTTGTTGTAATCTAAAAATTTGGTTTTGCCGGAGTACACCGCAGGTATGCTTGTGGTTTGGTGGGTAAACTCGTTGGTAACAGTTATGGTTTGATAGCGGCTTACCGTGTTGGTATCAAAACAATACATGCCTGTGCGTGAACTGGTAACGCTCAATACATCGTTGTTGGCTATGGTTGAAAAAGTTTGATTAAACGAAGTGCCCAAATTGGTGCTGTTGCGTTTCCATTGCACGGTGCTAAAGCCATTTGTGGCATCGTTAAACAGGCCATAAATAGGTTGGTTGGTTACCCCCGAAGTTTGTGTTAAGGTAATAGTTGGATTATAGCTGTTTTGGTTAAGAGCGGGAATGGTATAGTTTGGCGATGTGTATGTGCCTGCCGCCACGCATCCCGTGCCTGCTGTAAGTTTTACATTAAGCACTTGCCCGCTATAAAAATCAACCCCAGCTGTAGCCGCGTAAGTACTGTTTGTTGCGCCACTAATGTTGTTTCCGTTTAAAGTCCACTGGTAAGTTGGCCCGGTGCCCCCATCTGTTGGGTTGGCTGTGTAGGTTGGGATGCTTCCGGCACAAGCTGTTCCGGGGCCGGTAACAGTAACATATGGTGTAGCTGGAGCACTTACTACAAATGTGGTGCTGGAGCTAAGCACAGCAAGCGGACTGGAGCATGCATTGCTGCTTGTAATTTGGCAGGCAATGTTTGCGCTACCAACACTTGAAGTTGGTGGTGAGTATGTATTGGAGTTGGTGCCTACATCTGCACCGTTGCGTTTCCATTGATAGGTTGGAGTTAACCCCACATTGGTTCCACTTGCTGTAAATGTGGTGCTACCGTTTTGGCAAACAGGGTTCGTACCAGTAGTAATGCTAATGCTTGCAGTTGAGGTGATGGTGGCCGTGCCATTTTCGGTTTCGTAGGCTCCGCAATCGCGGTTGCCTGTGCCTAAAGGGCGGCTGTTGCCCAAAATATCAAGCGTTAGTGTTGCGGCAGGGTTTGCCGCTTCTATGGCCGGTGACGCACACTGAAGCCTTAAGCCATCATCAGCAGTTGCCCAAATATCATCCACTCCATCAGCGTTACCAATACTGGTAAATAAAGGGTTTGAACTCAGGTTATTGCCCCCATCGGTTAAGCCTGTTGGCACACCGCCATCCCATACAGTTCTAAAGGTGCTGCCGGTTCCGGTGCTGTTGTAAAACTCTTTTTGTGTATTATTGAGGTTTGCAGCGTTTCCCCATGCAATGCTGTTGTTAATGGCCATGTTAGCCGTTGATGAGCTGTTGTTGTTATAAAAGCCTCCTCCGCTGCCGGTGGTTGCGTTGTTGCCCTGTATGGTACAAAAATTTAGTGTGGCATCGGCTGTGCCACCGCCTGTAGCTGTATTATAATACCCCGCTCCGTTTGGTGCAATGTTGCCTGCAATTACGGTATTGGTAAAAGAAACATTGGCGCTAAGCGTGGTGCTATTGCCTACTACATGAATACCACCTCCGGTGCTTGTTGCCGTATTGTTGGCAAAAACACAACGGTTTATGGTTGGTGTGGCATTGGCCACGTACATTCCGGCACCTACTGTACCATTGTTGCCTGTAATGATGCAACGGATTAGCTGTGGCGAAACGGCATTGGCCGTTGCCCTTATAAAAACGCCTCCGCCTGTGTTGCGAAACGAACCGGCTACGTTTGCGTTACCTGCCGTAATGGTAAAACCTTCTAAAATAGTGGTGTTAACGGTGTTATCGGCAAAGTAAACCACGTTGTAGCTGTTGTCGGTATTGTCGCTTGCTGTGCCAATATCGCCACTTAAAATGGTGATGTTGGTTGATGGGCTGCGCTGGCTTAACAAAGTTTCTGTACCTACAAATCCACCATAAACCTGCACACCGCTTTTAATAGCAAAGGTTTTAAAACGGGTATCAGCCGGGCTTGCATTAAAGCTTGCATCCCTTGTTGGCAGGTGGGTGCCCTGCATCACCCAAATGTCATCGCCACTTGCAGCGGTATTTAGCGCATCGGCAAGTGTTGAGGCATTTGCCCAGCTAAGCCCCGTGCCTGTTCCGGTTGCTGATGGTTTGGCATAATATACCGTAGCCTGGGTTTTAAACACGCAAAACGTGGCGAAAAAAAGCATCCACATTTTTGAGCGAAATCCCGGCAAATTTGTGCGGTTTTTTGTTGTTTGGGTTTGTTGCTTTATCATGAATTTTAGCAAATAGTAATCAAACATAGTTCTGGGTTAAAAGAACACCAAAAAAAAAACCGGACCAAATCCGGACAAAATTAATTCGCAGAAAAAAAGCAAGTTGAGATAGGTAGATCACACGTCAGAAATACAGTCACGGATATATCCA
>CAZJHS010000003.1:0-4137 GCA_964545895.1 uncultured Chitinophaga sp.
AGTGTGTAATCTTTATTCGTCATGTATGGTTTTCAAGAAAAATCGAGGCAAGATAATGAATTGATTGAAGATGACATAGTGGGAATTAAACAAACACATACCAACCTTTATTGATTTAGTGGGCAAAAATCAAGTTCTAACCCTTCGTTAACATTTGAAGGGATTAGCTGCGCTGAAGTACTTTTCGCTCGTTAGCAGGAGCGGGACATAAGTATGAGCAATCAGACAATATAGTCAACTCGGTAACCAAATAGTGAATCTATTTCCTCAAATAAATGTACGAAATCCGTAAAGAAATGAGGATCACTGATTGCCCTTACTTCTTTTGATATTTTTGATTTCAATTTGTCGTTAATTGAGTATATCAAGGTACTTAGGGGAGTTTTAGTCCAATAGCCTCCATTTTCCAGAAAATCAAAAGGCAAATAGTGCTCTAACTCGAAGTAGCAAAATTTCTGCTCTTTATTCAAATACTCAATTTTATTGCCTGGTATAGGAAGTAGGATTGAGTATATGTTCAATGAATCATGCTTTTTAACCGTATTCTCTTTCAATGACTTAAATAAATCTGCATTAAGTCCCCTGTAATTACTTACACCATTTTCATCATGGTCAAAAACCCCAATAATTATCTCATCAGCATGATAAAGAGACTCTGCTGCAGTTAATGCCTTAAAAACAGCATGAGCACCTCCGCCTTGGCTCCCATTTGCGGGTTTTATGTTCCAATAAGGTAACTCTCCACCTGATAAAACTATGTAAGCGTGCTCAAGAATCTCAGCATCATGCTTCCCTTCTACAACAATTTTATATTTTCTGTTTAGTTTAATTGTGTCACTACTAGTAAACCTTAGCTTACTTGCTGGCAAATTTAACAACTGACGAGTGTTAACAGGTAGCTTCGAAAATTCACTTCGGACAAGCTTTTTTATTGATTTATCTATTTCTCTCTGTAATCCACTGAAAGTGTATTCTGCAATCATAGTAAGAGTTGCGTCATTCAGTATTGGACTATCGAAGATTAAGGACTGCATATCGCTTGTATCTCCAATTCTTTTTGAACCCAATGTTATTGCTAATTTCAAGGCTTTATATCCATCAAGAGTTTGATGCGTAAGATTAAACTTATCATAATATTCTTTGAAGGCTAATCTTAATGGATCTTTTAGTGTTACTGAATTAAAACAATCATTGAAATAAAGAACATTCATGAGCCAAAGTATTGGGACTTTGAAATTTTTGAATAGCGTATTGTCATCAGCAACCAACTTCATAAAAATTTCATGAGAATTAACACTCAAATCTAGGGCTAACTTAACGGTTTCCATTCTTAGCTTATTGTCTGTTTGATACAAGGCTTGTAGAAGGTAGCCTGCACCATTGATACCTACAATAAACTCAGAGATGTTTTTGGCAGCCGTTAGGCGTTGGTTAATTTGGTTCAGAAAGTCAGGCATATCCTTCGACTTACCAGCATAGAATATTGCAGAGTTCTGCCAGTTTACATCAAAAAAATTACTTATGTATTCAATTTCTTGATTTCGCTGGTGTTTGAAAATTTCAATGGCTGCATAATACTCCATAAAAGAATCATGAGTATAAGTTACATATTTATTGTTCTTTAAAATCAACACCCCTGTATTTTTTATAAGGTAATCGAGTACAGCAGCTAAATTTTCCTTTTGAATTGGAAGTGTTTTAGACTCAAAATAATCAATAAAATATTTGTGAAATTCCTCTACAGTCATTGGATTGTGTTGTGGGCTTCTTAATATTGCTAGAGCATAAAGCGACAATATTCTTTCTTTAAACGAGATATCAATAAACTCAACACGGCTTGAAACAACTGCCTTCCCTAATAATAATGAACTAAAATTGTCATATATATCGGTTATTGTTGCAGGTATTTCAAGATTATTCTCCTCAAACAAAATAGAAATCAACGACAATGTCAGTGGTGTTATAGGAAGCTTTTCAATGATTCGATTTTCTTTCAGTGAATCAATCAGTTTCTCTGCTCGAGAGGCCCCATCGCTATCATTAAAAAACTTAGTAATAAACTGTTGTATCTGATTGTCGTTAAATCTAGATATGGAATAGTTTGGTGTTTCTGCTAATTGTCGCTTTTGGTTATAAAGCTCTCCACTTCTTGTTCCTAGAATGAAAGAGAAACCCTTCAATTTATCGAGAGTCTCAAGTTGATTTAAAATTTTATTTTGATTATCTGAATCAAACTCATCTATACTATCAATTAGAATGAATATATCATAATCAGATAGGTACTTTCTGAAGTCTTCTTCAAAGATTCCTGCTAGCTTTGCTTGAACAACAGATTCAACATTAAATTCGGCATCAAAAAGCTCCACTACAGAAATAAAAACAGGAATATTCTTTTTCTCAACTGTTGTGTTTTGGTTAATTAGAACCTCCCCAATTCTTTTCAGTAAAGTTGACTTTCCTGCACCTGGATCACCTGATATTAAAATTGATTTCTTTTCACGGACAATTTGATCGATAGTGATATTTTTTTTTACGGGGGTTTTGGTTTCTTTATCCTCATAGAAATATGAGATTCTTGGCTCTATGAAAATATCCAAAAGCTTTTGGTACTTCTCATTAAAAATTTTTAGCTTTTTAAGTTCAGACTCTTTGACAAGGTTCTCACAATACAACTTTTCATAGCTCAGTAATCTAACATCATTGTGCCTCCAATACTCAGAGAACACTTGGTCAATCAACTCTGTAAGCTTCTCCCTTCCAATGTAGTCCATAGACACATCAGGTATTGCCTTTCTCAAGGCTTCTCTTGCATTTGATGATATGTGAAATTTTGAAACTATATAATAAGTCGAAAAACTTGATTTACCACGTTTCGTGGTTATTTCATTAATTAGCTTTCTTAAGTCAAAGTTACCAGAAAGCTTATCTTCCTGTATTAGAAATCCATGAGTATGCGTAGACATTGGTGATTTTATCTCACATTCTAACCAATCTGCATTTTCTGTAATTTCTGTGTAACCTAATTTACCAAGAATATTCTTTAAAACACTTTTTAAATTAGATATGTCTAAAGATTCAATTTTTGCAATTTTAACCTCAATCTGTTTCATTTAGTATCGGATTTTGATGTAATTATATTCTTTTCGATGATAATATTCAAATACTAGTGTTAAACTTAATTCACTTTTCAGATAAAACTTTCAATTGGTATTCAGCTAACTCCCACTTCTTATTCTTATCATAAACCAACTGCCCTTGGCTTACCGTTAACGGAGAAGGAATATTGTTGGTATACAAACTACCTGTGCCAAGGCCTTGCGGTACTTGCAGGTGTTGCGTGGCTGTCCACTGGGCTATGGCGTTTAAACCAATGTTGCTTTCTAATGCGCTGGTAACCCACCAACCTATGTTGTGTTGCTGCGCTAACTTTACCCATGCTTCGCTGTTGGAAAGTCCGCCCAATAAGGTGGGCTTTAAAATAATGTGTTGTGGTTTTATGTGCTGCAACAAACGCTGTCCATCTGCTTTTACATCAACCCCAATTAACTCTTCATCTAACGCAATGGCAATGGGTGTTTTGGCGCACAGTTCTTGCATGGTATCCCACTGTTTAGGTTTAATGGGTTGCTCAATGCTGTGTATATCAAAGCGCGAAAGTTCGCGTAGTTTTTCTAAAGCATCGGCCGTTAAAAAGGCGCCATTTGCATCTAAACGTATGGTAATTTTAAAGGCATTAAATTGCTTTCTAAAAGCCTCAAGCATGCGGCATTCTTCATCAAAATCTAATGCTCCTACTTTAAATTTTATGGTATCAAAACCTTGCTGTGCCTTTTGTATGGCTTCTTGCAACATGGTTTCTTTTTCGTTCATCCACACCAATCCATTAATGGCAATAGGTTGTTGGTTGTGGTAAAATGGCGTATCAAACAATAAAAAATCTTGGTGATGTTGTGCCGCTAAAAAGGCTGTTTCAAAAGCAAACTGCACACTGGGAAAACCTGTAAAATCCAACATATTAAAGGTGTAACCATTGGTAACAGCAGCACAACATTCGGTTAGTTTGTTTTCTATTTGTGCAACATCATCAATACTTAAACCTGGCAATGGAGCAGCTTCGCCCCAATAACTTTTACGCTC
>CAZJHS010000003.1:4237-83268 GCA_964545895.1 uncultured Chitinophaga sp.
GGCGATGGCTCAAGCGTTTGTACTTTATACGCTTGTATAAATGCAGGAACAAAAGCTATAAGGCTAATAAACTGTATGGGATGTATAAACTGCTTACTTAAAAACAATACCATGCACACAAATGCACCAACTATTAAAAACCAATGATACACACGTGCTTTGCTCAACCCTACTTTTACCACCAATGTATTTTTGTTTGAAGCACGATCGTTTTCGATATCGCGAACATTGTTTGTATTTAAAACACCTGCACTTAAAAAACCAACCGCTGCTGCTGGTAAAATCATCCAATTATCATGCGGAGTATTCCAATGAAAACCTTGATGCAACACATACACACCCAACACGGCTACTAAACCAAAAAATACAAATACAAACACATCGCCAAAACCGCTGTAGCCGTATGCGCTTTTACCAACTGTGTATTTTATGGCCGCAGCAATAGCAGCTAATCCCAATAAAAAAAACAATAAAAAAGCATAATTAAGTTGGCCATGCGCAGCAATGTATAGTAGGCATATTCCGCTGGCTAAACTAAGTACCACAAAAACAACTATCATGCGTAACATGGCTTGTGGGGTAATGTTTCCGCTTTGCAAAGCACGGGTATTACCAAGGCGTTTATCGTTATCAGTTCCTTTTGTAAAATCGCCATAATCGTTGGCAAGGTTACTTAATACTTGTAAAAAAACAGCTGTAAGCAAAGCCAAAAAAGTAATGCTTCGGGTTGATTCTGCCCCGCTTAAATCGGCCAAAGCGCTGCCCATTAAAATACCCGAAACCGCTAATGGCAAGGTGCGCAAACGCATGGCGCTAATCCATGTTTTTAAATTCGACATATATTATTGTTGTGGTGTTGCCACCAATTCGTTAAACAATTGTTCTAATTTTAAATCAACATTGGTACAAAAACCTGGGTGTGTTTCGGAGGTTTGAATTACCGTGCTACGCTTAGCTGTTAACCATTTAAAGCGCGATTGCACATCAAGCGAAGCAATGGTTCCGGGTTGATTGTTGCCTATACATATTTGCTCAAACGCTTGTAAATGCTGTTCAATATCATGCACATCAGCCCAAGGAAAAGCCTGCAAAATGCGTTGCTCATTAAACCCAAATTTGACTTTTAGGTATTTACTTTTTTTGCAAAACAATACCACACCTACATTCAAACATTCGCCACGTTCAACCCTTGGTATTATTTTAACAATGGCATACTCAAATAAGTTTTTCTCTTGCATGTATGGCTTCGTTTAAAAAGGTTGAACAATGAGCTAAACGGGTGGTTAAAAATTGTTGGTATACCTCTCGAACTTCCTTTGCCGGTAAACCAACATTGGTGTTACTAAGCCAAGTTTCGGGTAGGTTGTTTACTACATTTTGTATCACTGCAGGAGTAATGCGGGTAAGCATTTCATCATGCACATTTTTTAGGGTTGATGCTGTGGGCAACAACACATGGTCTTTAATTAAGGTAAATGGTTTGATGGCTTGCTCTTGCCAGTTATCCCAAGTATGATGAAAGTATAAAGATGCCCCATGATCTATCAGCCACAACTGTTTGTTCCAAGTAAGCATATTGGTGTTTTTAACCGTACGGTCTACGTTGGTTAAAAAGGCATCTAACCAAACAATTTTAGACGCTAAATCGGCATCTAATTTTGTAACCAAAGCATCGTAAGTAATAGAACCAGAAAGGTAATGCACACCTAAATTTAAACCCACACTAGCTTTTAATAAGTCTTGTATTTCTTCATCAGGTTCGGTACGTCCAAAGGCTTCATCTAAAGTTGCAAAAACCAACTCGGGCGTATTTAATCCAGCAGCACGAGCCAACTCGCCACCAATAAAATCGGCAATTAACGCTTTTACTCCTTGACCCGCCCCTCTAAATTTTATTACATACATAAAACCATCATCAGCCTCGGCCAGCGCAGGCATAGAGCCACCTTCGCGCAGCGGTGTAATGTACCGCATAATGTTTACATGCCTTATATCTTGTGTTGCAGTAGTCATTGCTTAAAATAATTGTCAAAAGTAAGTAATGCAATCATTACAACAATAGCTTTTGATGAACGTGTTCTTATTAACCACAAGGTGCACTAAGTTTTTTCACAAGGTACAAAAGGAGCAGTCTTGCGCTAAAATACAAAGCATTACAAAAGCGACCGGTGTGCATGCATGAGATAAAAACTATGCTGTGAAGACTGTATGCATCAATTTCGCTGTGTCCTTTGTGCTTCCGAGGCTTCAGGACTTTGTGAACTTTGTGGTTATCTAATCTTTTACAAAACCAACTCAACATTCATCACTCATCATTCATAACTTTTAACCTTTAAAATAACCTTCACACAACAAAAAACTTGTTGTATTTTCGCCACCTATAATACATGGCAAAGAACAACACTATACACGATACGCATAAAAAACAAGAAACTGCTGTGCTAGTGGGTGTAGTAACCCAACAACAAAAAATAGAACAAGCAGAGGAATATCTTGACGAGTTATCTTTTTTAACCTTAACCGCTGGAGCGCGTGTGGTAAAACGCTTTTTACAGCGCTTAACCAAACCACACTCGGGTACATTTGTGGGCGAAGGAAAATTGGAAGAGATAGCCAATTACGTGCGAGAGCATGAGATTGATATGGTTATTTTTGATGATGAATTAAGTCCATCGCAAATACGTAACTTAGAGCAATCTATTAAATGTAAAATACTAGATCGCAGCAATTTAATATTGGATATTTTTGCTACCCGTGCACGTACAGCACAAGCAAAAATGCAGGTTGAGTTAGCGCAAGCGCAATACTTATTGCCACGCCTTACGCGCATGTGGAGCCATTTAAGCAAACATGCTGGTGGTATTGGAACACGCGGACCAGGTGAGAGTGAAATTGAAACCGATAGACGTGTAATTAGAGAAACCATTGGCAAGTACAAGGCACGCTTAAAGGAAATTGAACAACAAGCAGAAACGCGTAGAAAAAATCGTGATGATAAAGTTAGGTTAACTTTGGTAGGCTATACCAACGTGGGCAAATCAACCATACTTAACATGTTAAACAAAAGCGAAGCGGTGCTTGCCGAAGACAAACTTTTTGCTACGCTTGATAGTACTGTGCGCAAAGTAGTTATTGATGGTATTCCTTTTCTGTTAACCGATACCGTTGGATTTATTCGCAAGCTCCCACATCAATTAATTGAGTGTTTTAAAAGCACTTTAGATGAAATTACGGAGGCCGATGTATTGGTACATGTGGTGGATGTTTCGCACCCCAATTTTGAAGAGCAAATTGCGGTAGTAAACAAAACTTTAGAAGAAATTAAAGCCAATAACAAACCTATTTTATTGGTGTTTAATAAAATTGATAAACTACAAGAACCGCTTAGATTGCCTGATGAAATAGAAGAAGGCGAAGAAGATATTCCTTACATTGATCGTTTAAAAAACACTTGGATGGCCAAAGAAAATTCGCCTGTAATTTTCATCTCGGCCGAAAAACAAACCAATGTAGCCGAACTAAAATCGGCCATTTTGGAGTTAGTTAAGCAACACAACAAGGTTTCGTACTTTAAATAGTTTAACTGCTATTAAACAAGTGCGGTGTTTTTAATTGCACAACAAGTAATTAAGCTCACTATCAATACGTAAGCAATAAGCTTGTAAACATTAGTTAAAGACACGTTTTTTTATATTTTTGCATCATACAAAACCAAAATCATTTATACCAAAATGAATAAACATACAGTAACACTAGGTGTTTTAACATTAGTTACTTCATTAACGTTTGCCCAAAAGCCGGGAGTAAAAGCAAAGCCGGGCACCGCTAAGCCCGTTGCTGCATCAACCCAAAATACCAACCCTATGGTATTTACCTATGGTAACGATACCGTGTACAAAGCCGAGTTTGAGCGCTTGTTAACTAAAAACAGGAACCAAAAAGAAACGCCAACCGAAGCTAGTGTACGTGAGTATTTAGAGTTATACGAAAACTTTAAAATGAAAGTAAGCGAAGCAAAGCTTATGCAGCTTGATACGTTTACTTCGTTTAAAACAGAACTTGCCGGATACCGCAAACAATTAGCAAACCCTTATTTGACCGATAAAAAAGCTACCGAAGGCTTAGTTAAAGAAGCATACCAACACATGCTTACCGAAATTAATGCTAGCCATATTTTAATTAACTGCAATGCAAATGCTCGTCCGGCTGATACTTTAGCTGCTTACAACAAAGCATTAGAGTTGCGCAAGCGTTACATAAAAGGCGAAAGTTTTGATTCGTTAGCTGCTAAAAACTCTGATGATCCATCGGCTATTAGCAACTACGGAAACTTAGGTTGGTTTGCTGCTTTTGATATGATTTATCCATTTGAAAAAATGGCTTACAACACACCAAAAGGTCAAGTATCAATGCCGTTTAGAACCCAGTATGGATACCACATTTTAAAAGTAAACAATACGCGTGCAGCACGTGGCGAGGTAAAAGTACAACACATTATGCGCAGCACTGGTGCAAGTGCAAGTGCCGAAACAGTAGCCGAGCAACGTTTGGTTATTGATAGCGTGTACAACTTAGCGCAAAATAAGCTTATTCAGTTTGATGATTTAGTGGCGCAATACAGCCAAGACGAAGGCAGCAAACCTAACAAGGGTATGATGAACTGGTTTTCGAGCGGAAGCCGTTTTCCAGAGGAGTTTAAAGAAGCTGCATTCGCATTAAAAGAGAAAGGTGACGTTTCTAAAATTTTTACTACTCAATATGGATTTCATATTATTAAGTTAATTGATATGCGCCCAGTTGGCTCACTTAAAGAAGTTGAAGAAACTTTAAAAACAAAAGTATCTCGCGATTCGCGTGCTGAAAGTAGCCGTGCTAGCGTGGTACAACGTATTAAAAAAGAAAACAACTTTAAAGAGCAAAAAGTAAACGTAACAGCCTTTGCAAATGCATGCGATAGCAGCATGTTTATGGACGGTTACACCGTTGATGCACAAAAATTTGGTAAACGTACTTTGTTTAGCATTGGCAATAAAACTTACACCGATTTAGATGTAGCAAATTACATTGCCGAAACCCACGATACATACGAGCCAGGCCAATCAGTGTTTATGTTGGTTAATGGGGTGTACAACAGATTTGTGGATGAAAAAGCGTTAGCATACGAAGAGGCCCAATTGGAAACCAAATACGAAGATTTCCGCAACCTAATGCAAGAGTATCATGATGGTATTTTATTGTTTGATTTAACCGATAAAAAAGTTTGGAATAAAGCAGTAATTGATACCGTTGGTTTAGAGAAATTTCATGAAGCCAACAAAACTAAATACATGTGGAAAGACCGCGTAAAAGTTTTAACCTTTAACTGCCTTGATTTAAAAACCAAAACAGCTGCAATGAAAATGGCTGCTGCTGGCAAATCGGTTGAAGAAATAAAAGCAAAATTGGCTAAAAAAATTACGGGTGCAGTAGTTGTAACCGAGCAAAAAGCTGAGCGTGGCGAAAACCCATCAACCGATAAACTTTACGATAAAAAAGGAGTGATTGATATACCTAACGAGAACAACCAATTTAAGTTTTACTTTGTGGTAGGTATAGTTGGCCCCGAGCCTAAAACTTTAAAAGAAGCCAAAGGATTAGCTACCAGCGATTACCAAAACTACTTAGAAAAAGAGTGGATTAAAGAATTGCGTGCTAAATACCCAGTTACTGTAAACGAAGAGGTTGTAAAAACCTTATTTAAATAAGTAACTACACGTTACATAAAGAGACCGAAAAAAGCCGCAAATGCGGCTTTTTTCGGTTAAAAATTGTAAGTGTTTTATTTATAACGATATTGAAATCTATCTAAAAATATGCTGCCAACATATCCGACCGATTTATGGGCCATGTAAATTAAAATAGAAACATGAAATCAAAACAACTAATTTTCATACTACTATCTATAATAACGCTTTGTCAATATTCATTTTCCCAAGACAGGACGAAGAGTAAAGTTTCTACACTTGTAGTTAAATCACTTGACCAATTAGAGTTTCCTTTAATTAAAAATCAACGCATACAGGCAAAGTTGTTTCGTGTTTTTCCAACTTCCGATACCACTTCAACAATTGGATATTATGATTACAACACAACAAATTTGTTTTTACAGCAAGTATCACATAAGGGTTACATCATAAAAACCGATACTATTAATATCACTAACTTTAAACACAAAACAGGTTATAAAAATTTATTGTCTTATACGCTCATCAATACTGATAGTATTCTGTTATTCTTTAATCCTGCCTACGGTAACAAATATTACACTCATGACAGTGCACTATATTTAGTCAATCACAAGTCAAATCTTATTAAAATTATTTCAATGAATGATGTAAATGTATCAACTTGGAATAAGGTTAAAGAAAATGATTTTTCTGTTGAAAAAAACCACCTATCAAACCCTTACTTCCTTGATTATAGGTATTCTACATTAACATACAATGCTAAAAAAAGAGAAATATTTATAAACCTAAAAGCGTTCTCTGACACAAAAGCGAATTCGAATATCGCATCATCAATTATTGGCTTCTTGAATATTGATTCTGAAAAATTCTCTATTGCTGACAAATCCTATTTCAGTTCATTAAACTATCCAAGCAACCTAATTCAAACAAGACATGTTGCACGATATGATGAAGATTTTTTTCTCACTGGATACGGTTTTACAAATAGATTTAACTGCTATTCTACTTCAAAAAATCAATTTATTAGGTCTGTTGATGTAGCAGCAGCATTTCTTGATTCTATTAAACCTTTTACTGTAGAACAAAAAACTGGCGATAATTTTTCAGAAGGACAATTTCAACGAATACTTTATCATCCTCGATTAAAAAAATACATAAATGTATATCAAACCAAGGCTAAAAATGATAATTCTGAATATGATAATAAAATCATCATGCAATATATTGATAGTAGCTTTATTGTATTAGGAGAAATGAAAGTACCATCAAAATACTGGGAAAATTTTCAACCATTTGGTTCTAACTTTTTGGTGTTTGATGAGGCGACTTCAATAGATAGGAATAAATTAGTTTTTGATATTGTTGATTTTAATTTTGATAGTAGTGTCCAAGAATTCAATAAAGAAAACATTGAAGATTTAACAGGAGAAACCCCAGAAAATTCGTTTAAAAAACTTATTTCAGACGTAACGCAGAAACAATATCGAGAATTTGTATTTATTAATTATGAACGTTCATGCAAAACATGTATCACCTACTTAAATGATTACCTTAAAACCAACTACCATTGGCTTAAAAACACTAATGTCGCCTTTATGATAGTTTCTTCAAGCAAGGAACAGGTAATACAAAACATAGGTGATGCGCATCAAATGGATAATTTATTCATTTTAACTCCGATATATTATAAAAAATATCTGCCAGAATTAACTCACTTTAAGCATGTTGTTATGAAATCAGGTGGTAGTATATCTATTGAACAGTTTCAACCGTCAAATATGCATGTACTTTATAATAAGATTAATAAGCATCGTAAAAAGTAGACATCAACGAATAAGTGATTAAAACCGGCCGCCTTGAGTTAAACCTCGGGGCGGCCGTTTTGCTTTATAAAACTAAATTTCGCTAATTGCGCAAGGCCCATTATATTTACGGCTTAAAGTATAGGCTTGGTGTACTATCAAGCTACCTATTTTCGTTTTAGTATTATTATTTTTTAATGAAACAGTTTTTAGCACTTGTTGTAGTAGGCTTAGTAATGTGCTTAGGCACAAATACCATGGCACAAGGTCAATTAATTGATGAAATTGCCGCTGTAGTTGGCGAAAACATCATTATGCAATCTGAAATTGAAGTGGAGTTTTTTCAGCTTCAGAAAGAAATTGGCCAATTAAACGATAGTGCCAAATGCGCTATACTTCGCCAAAAAATTGTAGAACGTATGATGCTTACCCAAGCACAATGGGATAGTTTACCACAAAACGATGAGCGGGTAGATATGGAATTGGAAAAGCGTGTAAAATACTTTGCATCGCAGTTTCAGGGTGGCGAAAAGGAAATGGAAAAATACTACGGTAAAACCGTAGCCGAGATAAAAGCCAGCAACCGAGATAAAATTAAACAAAGCTTATTGGTGCAAGAAATGCAAGGCAAAATTTTACGTGAGGTAAAAGTATCGCCAACTGATATCAAGAAATTTTACAACGAATTAGATAAGCTTGATAGCCTGCCATACTACAGTGCCGAAGTAGAGTTGGCACAACTTGTAATGACTCCTAAAGTAAGCAAAGAGGCTAAGCAAATTGCGCTCGAAAAAATTACAGAATTACGTGCACGTATTATGCGTGGCGATAATTTTGGTACCCTTGCTCTTATTTACAGCGATGATAAAGGTTCGGCCCAAAACCGCGGTGAGCTTGGTTTTTTTGGTCGTGGTGATATGGTACCCGAGTTTGAAGCAGCCGCTTTTAAGTTAAGACCTGATAGCATTTCAAAAATTATTGAAACCAAATATGGCTACCATATTTTGCAGTTAATTGATCGTAAAGGCGAGAACATTAACATCCGCCATATATTAATTAAACCACAAATTTTCCGCACGGATATTGCCCGTACCAAAGAGATTATGGACAGTGTACTTTGGTTAGTAAAAATAGACTCGTTAACATTTGAGCAAGCTGCACAAAAGTTTAGCGATGATGAAAACACCAAAGCAAACGGTGGCTTTATTACTGATGGAAATATTGGATCAACCAAAATACCATTGGACGAATTGCCTAAAGATATTTATTACACCATTGAAAAATTAGAGCCAGGCCAAACCACCGAGCCTGATTTAATGACCTTGCCTACACCCGATAAACAACAAGCTTGGCGCGTATTTTACTTAAAATCGCAAAGTGCACCACACCGTGCAAACATGCGCGATGATTATCAAAAATTACAAGCACTAACCTTACAACGTAAGCAAATGTTAGCCATGCAAAACTGGATTGCCAAACACAAGGATTTATACTTTATACAAATTAGTGATACCTACAAAAACTGCAACAATATTCAAGAGTTTTTAAAGAAAAGTAACTAAGCCCACATGAGCATAACTTATACTAATGATGTAGAAGCAGCAAATGCTTTACATAGCAAATACAAAGAACTTAAGGCAGAAATTGGTAAAGTAATTATTGGACAGCACGAAGTAGTTGATGCTGTTTTAATGTCGATTTTTGCTAACGGACATACCTTATTAGTAGGTGTACCTGGCTTGGCTAAAACCTTGTTGGTACGCACCATTGCCGAGGTACTTGATTTAAACTTTAGCCGCATACAGTTTACACCAGATTTAATGCCGAGTGATATTACTGGTAGCGAAATTTTAAACGATAAACGCGAGTTTAGTTTTGTACGCGGACCCTTATTTGCCAATATTGTATTGGCCGATGAGATTAATCGTACACCACCTAAAACACAAGCAGCTTTGCTCGAGGCCATGCAAGAACGTAACGTTACCGTAAATGGTAAACTGCATAAATTAGAGCAACCATTTTTTGTATTGGCTACACAAAACCCAATTGAGCAAGAAGGTACCTATCCGTTGCCAGAGGCGCAGCTCGATCGTTTTATGTTTAATGTAATACTTGGTTACCCTACTTTAGAAGAGGAATTACAAGTAATAAAAAACACTACTGGAAATAGCACCGCACAGCTTAATAAAATTTTACATGCACAAGATATTTTAGCATTTCAACAATTGGTGCGTAAAGTACCAGTAGCCGATAATGTGTTAGAGTATGCAGTAAAATTAGTTGCAAAAACACGCCCAAACACTACCCTAGCAACAGCTAAAGTAAACGAGTACATTAGTTTTGGTGCAGGCCCACGTGCTGGGCAGTTTTTAGTTATGGGAGCCAAATGCCATGCCTTAATAAATGGCAAATACAGCCCCGATATAGACGATGTAAAAGCTGTAGCTTACGATGTATTGCGCCACCGTGTAGTAAAAAACTACAAGGCCGAGGCCGAAGGCATAAGCATTGAACAAATTATTGATGGCTTGATGTAATAACAGCACATGAACAGAACTTGGGCTATACTGTTATCAACTGTTTTTCATCCGGTATTTATTAACCTACTTAGTTTTATTTTAGTAATAGAACTTACCCCTTATTTACAAGCAGGATTTACCCCAGAAGCCAAATGGTTTTATGTGCTGTATGTATTTATTACCACAGGCATGATTCCGTTATTTGTAGTAGTGTTGCGCAAAGCACTAGGGTTTAGTAAAAGCATTATGCTTGATCATGCCGATGACAGACACATACCTTACATTACAACTGCCATAGCCTATTTAATGGGCTACTACTTTTTTATTAAGCTAGGAGCGCCACATATTTTACAAGGCTACATGTTGGCCAGTGCCTGTATCATGGTATCTATACTTATTATTAATTTTTATACCAAAATTAGCGCACATGCTACCTCGCTTGGTGCACTGGTAGGCTTACTTATGGCATTAAGTTCGTATGCTTTGGTTGATGTACGCATTTACCTGGTAGTAACCTTAATTTTAACTGGCCTAACCTGCGTAGCTCGCTTGGCATTGCAAGCACACACCCACCAACAAATATACTGGGGTGCTTTTATTGGGTTTATGATGATGTGGTTGGTGATGTGATTTTATATTGCGAACAAACTAATAGCCAATCCCAACATTTTTATTCTGCTTTCATCATCACATTTTTCTAGTGAAATGATAAAATCGCTCCAGGTAGAAATGGTGTAATTAAAAGTTATACCACCACCCGCAAGATCCATAACCAACTGTTTATCGCAGTCTAATACATCACAAATTTCAACAAACTGTTGAAGCGGAACAACCTTTAATTGCCCATTTTCTAATTTAGAATACACGCTGCGCGTAATACCACATTTGTGCGCCACATACTCTTGTTTAAGGGCTTTGCGTTGCCTAATTAATTTAAGCAGCAAACAAATATTGTTATAGTAGGCTTGTTTGTTCATGGAGTATAATAGGTTAAACAAGTTTAATAAAAATGTGCATCACATGCACCATATGTTCATATTGTGCACGCGATTTTACTTCAAGTAATGCCAAACCAATAATAGTTTTGAGTTGAGTTTACAAAGTGTTACTGCAGAGCATTATTGAAACTTACGGATAGCCGAAAACGGATTAGAGTAGGCAATAAATAAATTTAATATGAAAAAAGTAATTTCATTGTTATTAACAATCATGTCAGGAGTAATGTATGGTTATGGACAAACAACATATGTTGTTGAAAACGGAGTAACATACACAAGGATTTTCACAATTCAAGAGTACCAGTCATTAGGGTTAATGGTTGAAGGAGAAGAAGTGGCTGAAGCTGCAAGAAAGAAGAAATCAGGAACAATTTTGTGGTGTAAAAAAGGTTATGGGTGCTGTTTGTCATCAAGAATTGAAATAGATGGAAATGGTGGAATTACCGCTATGACTGTTGTTGCCCAAGTTGATGATGAAGGGAATGCGGTACAAGAAACAAGTGGAATCTTTGCTTATTATAATTCAGAATTAGATGAAGTTATTTATCGTGTTACATCAACACCACCAGCTGTAATCGCAAATTAGTATTTAAATAATGCCAACAATTAAATTGTTGGCATTTTATTCTTATTTTTATTTATGAAACGACTATTATTTTTATTGATTTGCTTTAATCAGTTTAATGTAAACGCTCAGTTTACTGAAAAATTTTATCATTTGGATACTTATGCTGCTGAAGCAAGTTTTGATTCATTGATACGAAATGAAATTCAAACTCATGATAGCTTGTCAGAGAGCTACTATCTCATAACCTATCCCATATTGGCTGGTGCTACTAGTTGGGTTCCTCAATTTATCAGGATATTTAATAAAATAAAAAACACAAATAATGATATTGTTATACTCTACTATCTAAATGGGGGATTACGAGAGAAAGATATTCCTTTATTTATGAAGGAAAAATTGAAAATGACAGATGCAGACATGAAAAAAGTGAAAACTATTTTTAATGATGAACTTTATACAACCATAAGTAATGGGAGAAACTTGGTTAGGCTGCAATATTATTTTAGAAGAAAATTATACTATGATGAGGCGGGAAAATGGCATGATGTTGCAGCAACAAATTTGCCAGAAGAGAAAATAACTATTAAACAAATAAATAAAATTCAATTAAAAGAAATTGACTCATTGCTCCTATTTGAAAGAGACCAAATTTTTCCTTTTAAAGAAGATAAATTACTTATTTTAAGTGATGCAAAAAATGAAATCCTAGAACTTGATGTTAATTCAGGAGAAGTAAAACCATTTATCTCAATAAATAAGGTATTTAACGCTACTGATATATATTGTAAGTATTTTGCGAATGGAGACACCTTAGCTTGTAACTATGCAAAAAAATTGGAACACAAAGTTACTTCAATTGGTAGGCAAACATTAAAAATTGATGGAGTTAAAAAAGTGGATGATTTTCTATATCTGTCAGGGGGAATTGAAGCATTTGTTCAAGACAAAAAAGATTATACATTTAAAAATGAAGAGGGAGAAAAAGTTACTATTGAAGCGAGTGAACCTTCTACATCCTATTTTGGCTTAATATTTAAATACAACTTAATTACTAAGCAATGTGAAATATTTAGGTTAGAGGAGTTGCCCGAAACTCGGAAAGATTTTCCATTCATTTATCCAGATTGTGGACTTTTTATGAAACAAGATACCATTGTTGCTGGCGTGAATACATGGCATAAAAAAGGTTTAAACACATTTAATTTAATTAATCTAATACCCAAAGATGGCAGCTATAAACCAGCTAATAAATTGGCACCATTAGAGATAAAATCACCACTATTGGCAGATAATTACAACAAAAGTTTTTTTTATACATTTAATGAACAGCAATACTTTTCCATCAACTTTAGTAAACACATTTACTTAGTTGGCAGAGAAAAACCACAATCTAGTTTATATGGTAATGGCAGCTCCCCATACAGTATCGAAAAAGTTCCTGACTTTGTGGAGGACACTTCTTCATCACTATTGGTAAACTTTTCTATACACGACATGAAGCCAATTTTTAATAACAGGTACTTACTAACTTATTGTGATTTTAAAGGGCAACCTATTTTCGAATTAAAAAATCGGATGTTAAAAACCGTTGACATAATAGATGCAAAAAGTATTAAAGGGCTTGAGCGCTATTATTCAAACAACTATAGAATTGATTTACTAATTGATAACGATAAGATATATTATAAGAGTATTGATAATGGTGAAATGTTTCTAAATGTATTTTCTATCCTACCAGTCAACTGATATTACCCACCAACAAATATACTGGGGTACTTTTATTGGGTTTATGATGATGTGGTTGGTGATGTGATTTTGTTTATTGGTTAAGCCATACTAATGACTTAAAAAAATCATAATTTACATTGTGCACATCCATGCGTAATTAAGATTAAAAAACAATAATTAAATTTGAGTTAAGCCATTGGCCAAGCTAAAATTTATACTATGAACCTAAGAGCCCTAATTACTTTACTTCTATTACTACCATTAGGTGTTTGTGCGCAGCAATTTACTGATGCAACAGTTATTGGGGGATTAGGTGGCCAAGGCGTAAACAATATTTATCATGATAATATTGGAAACAAATATGTGTTGCTTTTCTCAGACAAGCCAATTACAATTGATAGCTCGGGAACCCCGATTACTATAACTAGTAATTCAAGAGAGTATGCGCTCATAAAGTATTCTAATAAAAATAAGTATTTACACCACATAAGTATTAAACGAGTTTGGCCAAATAGTAGTTTTGTTGTTTCATTTACCTCCCAAAACGACCTTCTGCTTTCTTGCTCTTTTAATCATCGTGATACCATAGAACTTTATCATTCCAACAGATTATTATATAAACAGTTAATTATCAGAAATGGAACTCCACCTTTAGCTCGTAACATTGCAGTTTTCATTACTAAAATTAGCTCAAGTGGGCAGTTCTTATGGACCTCGTTCATCAATAAATTAAACGCCAATTACACTCAACAAGGTGCAATTGAAGTTGGCGTTTATTGCCACTCCGATACTGCTATTTATGTTAGTTTTAGTAGTGACCAATTAACAAATAGCATTGATACTATTTTAGTAACTAATAACACAAATCAATCCGATACTATTTTTTCCAATAAGGTATCAATCATTGTTAAACTTAATCAACAAGGCAAGTTACTTACCTATATCGAACCGCTTAAATCTTTAAAACATTTTCAACAAGATTCAGCACTTATAAGAACATTTAAAATAGCTAAAATTAATAACAATATTTACTTCGTATTAAATGCAACAATTACAACTCCAGATAGTATTGTTGGATTAAGTCAAACCACACCAATTGATACCGGCACTGTTTATTTACTTTTTAAAATGAACCTTACAGATAGCATAGTTTGGGCAAAAGAAATAGTAGTAAATCATACCGGACCACAAGTACAATATCCAATTATTGACTTGAGTTCTGATACGGTGAATAATCATTTACTTTTAGCTATTGATTTTGACCCGTATCGCAACGAAATGAAATTGTTTAGTTCCAACGCAAGCTTCGGAACTTATTTGAGCAAAATTGATGAACAAGGGAATCCGGTTTGGAGCGAATTTCTGAACAACATTAGATACCCTACCTACAAAAAAAACTATACTAATAAACAATCCGTTCTAATTGGAGAAACGGTCTATCCAAATGGATATTTTCAGCATTATTTACCATACAACCAACTTGGCATTCGAACAACTTTTATTGCTTTTCAAGATAGCATGAACAGGTTTTTTAATGCACAAAGCATTCACGCTAATCAAGTAACCTTCAGCAGCACCTTATCAATATCAGGCATATCTATTAGTCCAAATGGTAAAGTAGCAGTTGGTGGTTCATTTTTGGACAGCATCTCATTACCCTGTAGAACTATCCAAGCCACACTTGATTACAGCGACTACGGACAAAAACTATCTGATGGCTTTTTATTAGAATACAGCCCAATATTGGCAATTGATACTGCTGTTTGTAAAAGAATGATATCGCCTAGCGGTAAATACACTTGGGATAGTACTGCCTATTATTTTGATACCATACCTAATAAATTGGGCTGCGATAGTACCCTATTGTTTTATGTGAAGGTAATGCAAGATAAAGTTTCAATTGACACTACTGTTAAAGTAAGCATGCAATCGCCAAGTGGTAAATATATTTGGGATAGCACCGCAACCTATACCGATACCCTGACTAATACTTTTGGATGTGATAGTATACTTACTTTTAATGTAAAGGTGTTACAAAACAGCACTTTTATTGACACTTCGGTTTGTTTGTTTTTTAAACTTAGCACAAGTTTAAAAGCATTTTACCAAACAGGTAATTTTATTGATACCCTAACCAACCGCTTGGGGGGCGATAGTATTGTTTACATTAAACTTACCATACTTAAAAGTACTGCAATTATTGATACCTCGTTTTGCAATAAAATACTAAGCCCTAGTGGTAAGTTTTGGTTAAACAATACAGGCGCGTATACCGATACATTAATGAACAAGCATAATTGTGATAGTATAATCGCCATTAGGTTTACACGCTTACCCATGATGGATACAATTCGGCTATCTGCATGTAAACCATTAGGCAGCCCTAGTGGTAAGTTTGTTATGAATGAAACCCGTTGGTATACCGATACATTAGTGAGTAGTAAAGGTTGCGACAGCATACTACAAATTGACTATACGCAAATACGTATTACCGATACCATTGTTTTAGCCAATTGTAATGCGGCTTTAAGTCCAAGCAATAAATTTGTAATGCAACAAAGCGGCTGGTATACCGATACCCTTATAACCACCAATGGTTGCGATAGTATAATACGTATAAATTTTACGCTTTTAAAATCAGCTAGTAGTATTGTGCTGGTTGCTTGCGATAGCCTTATATCGCCTAGTGGTAAATTAGTTTTTAATGCACCTGGAGTTTATACCGATACAATAACAAATGCTGCAGGTTGTGATAGTATTATTACCATTAATTTAACTTTTTCTAATTCGCAAATAAGCGTTTCAAAATCAAATGATATTAGTTGCGAAAACCAAAGCGCTGTATTAACCGCATCGGGTGGTAGTGTTTATGTTTGGCAACCATCAACAGGGTTATCAAACACGCAAATTAGCAATCCCATTGCTAACCCCCACCAAACTACTCAATACACAGTAATTGCTACTGATGCCTACGGTTGTAAACTTTCAGATACGATATCGGTTTATGTAAATATATTAGATAGTGTTAACAATATACCAAATGTAATTACACCAAATAATGACGGATTAAACGACTGCATTTCGGCAGAAAATATCGCTCAATTTAACACTTGCTCATTTGTTATTTTATCGCGCTGGGGTAATGTTGTTTGGCAAACCAACAATCCTAAAAATAATTGGTGCGGCACTACCGAAAACGGACAAGAAACAGCCGAAGGAACATACTATTATATACTTAAAGGCACAACGCTTTGTAATCAAAAAATTAATAGTACGGGTACAATTACAGTTATTAGGTAGCTAGTTTAATTTTGCCTATCATTATTTAATATTATAAACCCAAACTCATAACACCTTTTACATCCATGCCTTTATCTAAAACCATTATTACTTTTATATTTAGCATTTGCAGCTTCTTGTTTCTTTCGTGCGGAAAATTGTACCTAAAAGCTACTGGTGTAAAACCATAAACGTTACTGATTTTGACATGGGCTTATACATTGTACGTTTAGTGATAGACGACCAAACCGTTGCTAATACAATACTCAATTATTCAAATTAATTTTATAATTTCGAAACACCGCGTATTATAAAATACGCGGTGTTTTTATTTAACTCCCATGAAAAAAAATTGGCTATTACTAGTAATTATATTCTTTACCCAATTGTTAAAGGCGCAAAATACACAGTTGTTTCACAATAGGGATAGTACTAGCAGCAGAGTTATACTTTTATCTACTGGCTCTGATAATAGTTCACTATATAGTTTAAGTTGGCACTTACCAATTGATTCGATTCAGGATAATAATCGATTTTATTATAAGATAAAAAAAATTGACACATCGGGAAATTTATTAGCGGCAAACGAAATTTATAAGAATGGAAAATTAAACGCCAGTTATCAACCAAGTACACCAAATCAAACTGACTTTGTTATTGTTGAAAACAGTGACACCTCAGAAAACTCTGTATACTACATAAACTATATTAAAAGTAATTTAAAAGTTGATAGTTTTATTTTACCGTTAATTGGTAAAACCCCATATCTGTTTACCTATTGCAAACACAATGATAAGCTAATCATCATTTCATCAGACAGTAGAACTCTTGGAAACAAGGCATACGTAACCATTGCAGATACACTTGGTAATGAAATTAAAACACAAAGATTCCTTTACGAATACTTTTATAATCAAACCAACCAAATAAGCATTACTCCGCTATGCTTGATTAGCGATGGAAATGGAGGATTTATATCTGGTGGATGGTATGATACAGCTTCACAAGAAACCAAAATAAACTTGTTTAGAATTGATAGTTTGGGAAATAAAACTTGGGAGTATAAAGAAACACGGATTGGAGGTTCTTTTATAAAAGGCATGCAGCTATTGCCTGATAAAACCATTTTAGCTTATGGAGCTTATGGAGATTTAATGTACTTGGCCAAGTTTAGTCAACAAGGTCAATTACTTAACGAAAATTTTTATTATCCAGGTGGTTTTATCGATCGTACAAGTGGCCGTTGCAATATTATTAATGTTAAAATAATTGATGGATATATATATGCCGTTGGTGGATCGCACAATATGTTTAAAGCACTTAATACATACACCGATTTGGGTACGCTTTTAAAAACAGACTTAGATGGTAAACCCATTTGGGCCAAGCAATTTGGCAATTATTATGGTTACAATATTCTAGATCAAATTTACCAAACATCAAATAGCCGATTGTTGTTGGCAGGGCTTGGTGTTGACAGCACACAAATGCCTTTACATGGAGTAAGCTGGTATGTAAGTACTGATACTGCTGCTAACGAAAACCTGCCTTGGTGCCAATTAGTAAATGTTGAGCGGTATTATCCATTTACGGGTATTAACGAGGTAAGTAGTTTGGGTTCAATGATACAAGTATATCCAAACCCAACAAATGGTGAGTTAACCATTAAAAATCCCTTACAACTAGCTATTAACCAAATTCAATTTTATGACGGAAATGGTACACTTTGCCACACCCAATTATTTGATGAGCCAAACGCCCAGTTTAATATTGATGTTACTTATTTAAAACAAGGATTGTATTACTTAAAAATAAACACACCTAAGGGTGTTATAGTAAAAAAAATTGTAAAAGATTAACGGCTACTCACACACAAAATAAAAGTCTCTTCATAAAACTTCATCCATGCCTGTATCTAAAACCATTATTACTTTTATATTTAGCATTTGCAGCTTCTTGTTTCTTTCGTGCGGAAAATTGTACCTAAAAGCTACTGGTGTAAAACCTTTTAAGCCAGTAATAGAACAGCAATTAATTAGTTACTTAAGCAAACAAGGTGTTAAACAAGAGCGTATTTATGAAGTAGATTCTGTTCGTTTTAACGAGTTGCTTACATGATACATTAGTTTACACTAAGCCCAACTGGTGGATTCAAAATCATATTCAACCTATACAAACCGTATGTTTTGATAATGCTACTAAAAAGCCACTGTATGCGTATTTTAATTGTATTGCAGAAAGTAAAGGGTTAACTCAATTTACTTGGAATAAATTTCAGGAGCTAGAATCGTTTCCGCCCAAAGAATATACCTCATACCGTTGGATAGACACCTTATTTACATTAAATGAATTAACCAATACATTTGTTGATTTTAAAGGAAATTCAATTGTGTTGAACAATAACGAGAAAAAGTATACTGTATTTATTTACTACTCATTATTTGTAGAGAAGCAAGCCAACAATTTGATAAGAGAAACGCTTACTCACCTCAACACTTTTATACCAAACGACTATAATGTGTACTTTATCAATTTTGATAATGCACTGTATCAGCTAAGTACTAATTAGGTTATACCCAACAGCTACTCACACACAAAATAAAAATCTCCTTGTTCGTAGTTTAAGGCATTGGCACGTGTAAGTTCGCTTAGCTTACCTTGTTGCAGTTGCATAATTTTGTAGCCCAAAGGCAAAAACAAATCAAAAATAGTTGCTCTATTTTCGGGGCTGCTAATTTCCATTTGTATGGTAGGTTTAAACTTAGCAATTGTTTTTATAAAATGAGGCATCAAAAAAACTTCATAGCCTTCTACATCGCACTTTAAAAAATCAAACCTGGTTAAATGGGCAAATAATTCGTCAGGAATTTGCATGGCAACTTGGTAAGTATGCATGTTAGCCTCCTGCGCGTGGCTATCAATAACCTTTGTTAAACCGTGTCTAAAAACCCCATCAACCATGGGTGTGCCCATTTGTATGGTTTTATGCTCGCCACCTAATGCAGTTTGGTGCAGGGTAATATTACCTAAACCAAATTGAGTTACATTTTTTCTGAAAATGCTGGCAAATAAATCAACTGGTTCAACCGCATGTACATGTCCATTTGCACCTGCATATTGCGATAAAAACACCGAGTAGTAACCTACATTAGCACCAATATCAACACAAACAAAACCTGGCTTTACTAATTGTTGTAAAAAGAATAATTCGGGATATTTTTTCTTTAAAAATCCCGAGCGTATTAAACGAATATAAACCTCGCTAACCAAGGCCAAGTATTTCTGATGTCCTAATACATCAAGCAGTAATGCGCGTAATTGTTTTTCCATGTATGTGTAAACCCTTTGGGCTTATTTCAATTCTTCATAATCCACGTACTCGCCAAGCTTTTTATCGGTTGGTTTTTTGGTGGTGTTGTTTATGTTAGGGTTAATGGTAATTTTTCCTTCGGGCTCGTTGGTTGAGTTGCTTTGGTTATAATGATGGTGGTGCGTATCGTATCTATACACTTTAGTTTTAATGGTGTTGCCACCCATTAACTTACCAAATACCAAACGCGATAACACGTAAAACAAAAACAGGTATAATAAAAACTTTATCATGTGCTTAAATTATGCGGTGGCAAAGGTACACTTTCTTGCCTAGCAATCAACCCCCATTAACCTATAATATTGGCATGTTTGCTGGCTACTGCGTGTCCTAAAAAGTTACCTGCTTGTGCGTTAAAATTCTTAGTATCATCAGTAGTTAAGTATTGGTGTGTACCACCTTTGCTGCAATACTGTTCCAACTCTGGGTGACGATTCAAGTAATCAACCAAACTATTTGCCACTATTTGCCCTTGGGTTAAAATAGTAATGTGTGCAGGAGTGTATTTACGAATCTTGTCAACCAATAAAGGATAATGAGTACAGCCCAATAAAATAGTATCAATTTGGGGTGATGATGCCAACAAAGAATCAATGTGTTTTTGCACAAAATAATCGGCACCAGCGCCTGTATGCTCGTTGTTCTCTACCAACGGAACCCACATGGGGCAAGCTTCTTGAAACACCTGTACTTGCGGATAAAACTTATTTATCTCAACCACATACGATTGAGAAATAACTGTGCCTTTGGTAGCAAACACCCCCACTTGATTGGTTTTGGTGTATTTACCTACAATTTCGGTTGTTGGACGTATTACACCTAAAACACGCAAATGATTTTCGAGCAGCGGTAAATCCTTTTGCTGTATAGTGCGCAATGCCTTTGCCGAGGCTGTATTACAAGCCAGTACCACCAAGCTACATCCTTGGTTAAACAAATGCTTTACACATTGTAAGGTGTACTCGTAAACGGTATCAAAACTACGTGTACCGTATGGTGCACGAGCGTTATCGCCCAAATACAAGTAATCGTATTGGGGCAGTGTATGTATAAACTCCTTTAATACAGTTAATCCACCATAACCGCTATCAAACACACCAATTGGTCCGGGTTTTATCATACCGCAACTTATACCAATTGTAATTATTTTCAAGTGCAAACTAGAAAATAATTTTACAATGGTAATGCCGATGCTATACCGATGAGAAATAAGTAATGGTTCAATTTCGTTTCACATCATTGTACCAAACTTCTTTCCTATCGGCATATACCACTGTAGGATTTATATCATTTAAATAATTTATAAATCACATTGGTATTACATGAAAATAGTTCAATAAGGCCATAGCAGAGATTGGACTATATTGAATGTGCCTTCGGTATTAAGGCAAAGTTGGGTTGATAGCAATAAAAAAGTTCGCACAACACCAGGTTATGCGAACTCTATTTATGGTTTTTATTAAACTTATTTATTCTATAATCACACGCTTGGTAGCCACGCCACCATTGGTAATTACTTTAACAATGTACATGCCTTTTTGCGTTAGGTTTAATTGGGTTGATGTGGTTTGCTCCACCAATTTACCAGTAATATCATATACATCAACACCCAATACTTTAAGTGCAGCAGGTAAAGCAATATTTACCACACCTGTACTTGGCACCGGATACATATTTACCAAATGATTAATAGTACTGTTTTCGGTTAAACCAACATACTGTTTAAAGTTAACCATTACACTGTCGTAAGCACGCATTTGAGGAGCTTTAGCAGCGTTAAACTCGCGTACATAAATTACCACATTGTTTTTGCTCATGTTAGGTACTTTAAATGAGTAGATGTTATTATTTTTAATAGCACCAACAATTGGAGTTACTATTATTGCAGAAGAGCTACTATCAAAATACACATATTGTAAAACTACAGAATCAACCATATTGCTATTCCAAACAATGCTGTAAGTTGAATCTGCATTTAACATAGCATTAGGTGCAGGTGCAGTAATATTTATATCAACTACCGTATCAACAGCAATGTAAGTCATCGTGCTAAAATCAATTTTTCTTGTCCACTCTGGGTGGTCAATAAATGGATTACGATTTTTTTGTACAGTATAAATGTACTCGTTGCGCGCAATCTCTAATGCACTTGGAGGATCTTGTTGGTGCCATTGTAATAACACATTTAAATCTTGACTTGATGGCAATCTCCATGCGTTACCATTTGCACCATCATAACAAGTTAACATGTAAAGTAAAGCACGTGCGGCATCTCCTTTTTGTTCGTTGCGTGGTTCGTAAACTGTATTTCCTTTGCTATCAGTTCCTAATTTTCCTTCACCAGTAGGTGAGGTATATGTAGCATTAACTACAACAGCTAAAGGATAATTGCTACGCTTGCCATTGCCTACAAGTTGGTCGGCAGGGAACAAGTGGTGTAAATCGTTATACTCTGGCAATTCCTTACCATTAGCGCCATTTGGCCAAGTAGAAATACTACGTGTTGGCATCCAGCTTTGGCAAAAAGTATGCTCGCGTGTTTGTGTGCCAGGATTACCTGATTGTCCAGTCCACCATGTAAATGGCTCGTTGTATACATAAGGAGCACCAGTATACACACAAGTAACGGCTTTTTTTCCGCCTGTTGTATCGCGCGATAAGTAGTTATTTACAATAACAGACAAATAACTACTGTAAAAAATAGTATCGTGCGAGTTAATCTTATTATGCAACGCAGTAAGGAAGTTATTAGCTTGCGGATCGATACCGTTGTAGTAATTTCCTGGCTCGCCATTTAAAGTGGTTACACTTGAAGTTGGAACATTGCTGGTGTTGTAATTCTCAAATCCAGCAGGGCCATTAACCGAGTATGCAGCAAAGCTGTAATTGGTATTTGCTAAAATGTAATTAGGTTTAATTGCGGTAGTATCTGCACCAATATACATTACTTGCGCACCACCAATATAATCTCCTCTTTGGTAAGTTACACCATCAACTGGTGCTTCGGTAAGTGCACCTCCCACTTTTCTCAATATCAAATATTTTTCGGTTTGGGTTGATGGATAGCTAACCGTTAATGTTTGTGTGCGCACATTGCTCACATTAATAGAAGGAACAGCTGCAGGCTCGGTTGCATATTGGCCTCCAATAGCATAAAGATTAATTAAAAACGGGCTACGCTCTGTATCCGAAGTATATAACTTAACAGTGGCATAACGAGAACCATTTGCACTAGGTGTAAAGTAAACCGAGAAAGTATCGGTTCCATTATTAAATGGTGTAATACTATCAAAAGTGCCTACTGCAAAATCAGCAGCATGTGTGCCACTTAATACAATACTATCTATTTTTAAATTAGCCCCTGTACCTACATTTTGTATGGTAAAATTTTTACTTGCGCTATTACCAAAAGTGTAAGTAATACCGTTTGATAAAGTGGTGGTATTTTGTTTAACCAACAAACCAACAGCAGCAGCAGGTGCCGCGTTAACCGTAATCAAATCAACGGCCATATTACCTCCACCTCCAGAACCACCCGGAAGCTTTATTGTGTAATAAAACCTTACCCAACGTGTGGTCGATTTTAATGAATCGGTATACATTGGGTCGTTAAAGTTGGTTGCAGTTGTTGCTTTTGATGTGAAGCTACGCATTGTTGTCCAAGTGGTACCATTATCACTCTCTTGAATATCAAACTGACCTGCCCAAGCATTACCTGCATTTTGTGGACTTAAATAATAAGTTAACGTACCCGGTTTATCAGCAAAGTTGATGGTTATATTTTCACCTGTCGCATCTAATCTGCCCGAAAGTGCATCGTTTTTACCAAATGCATAGGTTAAGTTTCCGTTAGTACCTACATTGTAACCCCAACCAGTTGGTGGAGCTGAAACACTTGGAGTTGTGAAGCCCCAGCTTGTAGGCAACACTGCCTGTGCAAATGCCAACATGGGCATCATGCATAATGAAAGTATTAGTTTTCTCATAAAATATTTCTGTGCTAAAAAAGCTGTGCAAGATAAACCTTTAGCATGCACAATTCCTTGATAATTAAATCAAATTATCATTAAATTTATGCAAACGGAGTTTTAATTACTGCCAATTTTAAATGCTTCAGCATGATGCTCTTTGCTCAAACTATTACATTTTTGGCTTTGATTTTCAGACGTTTATTAAATTTATTGGAAATAGGTGTAACTTTACCTACCTCATTTGCGTACTACCATCGCCCCCAATAATGACAGTAGCGGAATACAATACATGTGTTGATTTATTTGCTGACGGCCTATATAGGTTTGTGGTGAAGAATTGCCGCAACCAAGATATGGCGCAAGACGTGGTTCAGGACACGTTTGAAAAGTTATGGGTAAAGATAAACCACGTAGAATATGCAACTGCTAAATCGTATTTATTTACTGCTGCCTATCATACCATGATTGATGCTATTAGAAAAGATAAAAAACATGCTGATATAACCGAAGAAAACCATGAGCATTACAATACCGCAAGCCAATACACTGATGTAAAAAAAGTACTTAACATGGCACTAGCTAAGTTGCCCGAAATACAACGTGTGGTAATTACACTTAGAGATTATGAGGGATATAGTTATGAGGAAATTGGACAAATAACAACTTTAACCGAAAGCCAGGTAAAGGTATACATATACCGAGCCCGCGTATTTTTAAAAAACTATTTGGTAAGTCTTGATAGCGTAATATGAATTTAGACAGAACAACATACGAGCTTTTTATTATTGATTACTTGGAGGGCCAATTGGATGCTGTTCAGGTATCGGAGCTATTGTTGTTTTTAGAGCAAAACCCTGATTTAAAAACCGAATTTGAAGGTATTGAACAGGTGTATTTACACAAAGAGGAAATACTAAGTATTGACAAAAAATCGCTTAAAAAGCCTGAGCAAATAAACATCACTCCTGCTATAGAAAACTTGATGGTGGCCGTACTCGAATCAGATGCCACACCTGCAGAGCAAGCGCATTTATCAAACTTAACAGCAACTTACCCAAACCTGCGTATCCAACAACATTGGCTTGCGCAAACCATAACCGAAGCCGATTTAGCTGTAGTTTATCCACGCAAAAAATCGCTTAAAAAATACAGCATTGGCAAATGGTACAAAATATCGGCTGTTGCAGCAGCACTTATTGCCAGCCTTGTAATTGCAGTGTTTTACAATACACCAATTACGCCTAATCCAATTGCCCATGTAAAGCCAGTATCTAACCCAAAAAATGTTGCACAAAACAAAGCTGAAACCCTACCCGTTTTAGCATCATTAACTACACAAAAAGAGATTAAACATACCCGTAAATCAATTTATGCAAACAAGCTAACAGCACCTATAAAAACAGCACCTGCTAGCTGCACATTAATTGCTACAAGCAAAAAGCCAATGCTAACTGCTGCCAATAAGCTGGAGTTTAAGGTACAAAACACGCAAGTAATACTTTTAGCTGCGCATAAAAATACTGATGATGATTTTATAAACGCAAACGAATGGCTTAAAAACAAAGTGGCCGAAACAACCAGTCCAAACTCATTACTGGCCCGCTTTAACCAAATTACTGGAGCAGGAATAATTTTAGAAAAAGATTCTTTTAGCGGAAAGTTTAAACGATTTGAAATTACAAGTATAGGTTTAGCTTTAAATAAATAATTTTCAACTCCGCTGTAACTTTTTACATCACCTAACCGTATTACAGTAAATATTAAAACCATGAAAACTTATACTAAACTATTTTTACTGCTTATTGGAGCTCCAATTTTGTTTATTAAACCAGCTAAAGCCCAAAGCAGCCAACCATTACCCGAGTTTGATAAAATTAAAGCAGATGGCTATGTTAACATTGAACTTGTAATTGCCGATAGACACTCAGCTTACTCGGGTGCCGAAACAACACTTAAATTAGAGGTTAGCAACGGAACTCTTATTATCGATAATCTGCCAAGTGGAGAAAACTCGTTAAAAATTTACACGCCTAAAATTAATGCCATACAATTAGATGGTGCTGTACACTTAACCACCACCGACACTATCAGAAATACTAATTTTTCGGTATTACTTGATGGCGCAAGTACTGCAAACATTATTGTTATAACTGATAACTTAAAAGCAACCGCTGATGGTGCTGCTAACTTAACCCTTGCAGGCAAGGCACAAACTGCGGTTTTTAATGTAGATGGTGCTGCAAAAATTAATGCTTTACAACTTATTGCAGAGCAGGCCGATGTAAAAGCAGATGGAATTGCCGCTGCAAAAGTTAACGTAACTAAAAACCTAATTGCCCGAGCCGATGGAACTGCCAACATTAGTTTTGCCGGAAACCCCACCAATAAAACACTTACTATGGATGGTGTATCGCACATAAAAAGTATTGATACTGGTGATGACTTTACTGATTTAACGGAAACCAACACCCCAAAAGACGATACCACCAAAGTAAATATTGGCAATAAAAAGGTGCTTATTTTTGGAAACGATAAACAAAAGAAACCTAAAGAAACCACAGAATCTAAACGCATGAAACGTGTATATAGTGGGTTAGAGTTTGGTTTAAATGCATTAGTTACCCCCGATTTGAGTTTTAAATTTGATAACACTAACAAATTTTTAAACACCAAAATGGGACAATCGTGGTTTGTTGGTTTTAACATACTTGAACGTGATTTACAAATTGTTAAAAACAAAGTTGCCCTTACTACTGGCCTAGGTTTTAATTGGAGCGGTTATCGTTTTGATGGTAGTAATTACCTAACTCCAAATATCGACTCGGTAAGTGCAACCACATCGGCAACTGCATTAAGCTTAAACCAACTAAATACATTTGATATAAATGCGCCCTTACTAATTAAATATGCTCCTGGCCGAAACAACAAAAAAAATAAAGGTTTCCATATTGCTGCAGGTGCAATTTTTAGATACATAGCCGCTGTAAATGTAAAAACCGAAACCACAGCAAATGGCTACAGGCAAATGGTATATCTGTACGATGATTTTAACATTAACCCGTTAAAAGTTGATGCAACAGTTAGAGTTGGATATAATAAATTACGCCTTTTTGCCAACTACTCGCTTACACCCTATTTCAATGCCAACAACGCACCCGATGTGCGCACATTTGCAGTAGGAATTACGCTTTTATCACACTAATTCAATCAATAAACCTTATAGGCAAACGCCTATTGCTCTTTAAGTGGAGCAATAGGCGTTTTTTGTAATAAATTATCTGTTTGTAAATGCTTACTTTCGCATCAAATTATGGCACTCGATCAATTAGATGATGAATTTGTGGATCAGAAGGAAATGAGTTTCTTCGATCATATTGATGCATTTCGTGGGCACATTGTGCGTGCAGTTATTGCAGTTTTAGCACTTTCCATTATTGCATTCTTCAATAAATATTTACTGTTTGATGTAATCTTGTTTGGTCCAATTCATACCGATTTTTGGACCTACCAAGTTCTGTGCGATTTATCTCATCAATTTACCAACAGCGATGAATTTTGCATCAAAGAAATGGGCTTTACGCTATCAAACATTAGCATGAGTGGCCAGTTTAGCGAGCATATTTTTATCTCGTTTATTTCAGGAATAATTTTGGCCTTTCCGTTTATTTTATGGGAAGTTTGGCGCTTTATTAAACCAGCACTTAGTGGTAAAGAAATTAAGTATGCCCGTGGCTTAGTGTTTTTTAGCTCTATGCTATTTTTTATAGGCATTTTGTTTGGCTACTTTTTCCTTTCTCCTCTTTCCATAAATTTTTTGGGTTCGTATAAAGTTAGTGAGTTGGTAAGTAACGAAATCAACCTCGATTCATACGTATCGTTTATTGCTACTTTAACTTTTGCCACAGGCCTGGTGTTTGAAATGCCCATATTGGTTTACTTTTTAGCCAAAATTGGCATTTTAAGTAGCGGATGGATGCGTAAAAGCAGACGTTACGCCATTGTGGTTATTATGATTTTAGCCGCTGTACTAACACCATCGCCAGATATTGCAAGTATGGTACTGATGTTTATACCATTGTATAGCTTATACGAGGTAAGTATTTTAGTAGCAGCTAACGTAGAGCGAACAGAAAAACGTAAAAAATAATTCACTTAAATAAAGCACGCATTTTATGAAAATAGCAATTGGTGGCGACCACGCAGGTTTTACCTACAAACAAGAAATTATAACTATGCTTACCCAAGCTGGTCATGCGGTAAAAGATTTTGGACCATTTAGCGAAGCTTCGGTTGATTATCCGGATTTTGCACATCCTTTATCTATCTCGGTTGAGAACGGAGAAAATGAATTAGGTATACTTATTTGTGGTAGCGGAAACGGAGTAGCATTAACGGCAAATAAACATCAAGGCATACGTGCTGCTTTATGTTGGCTTGATGAGTTAGGCGCATTAGCTCGTCAACACAACAATGCTAATGTATTGTGCTTACCAGCCCGCTTTATTTCGTTAGATTTAGCTAAGCAAATTACCAACACATTTATTGCTACACCTTTTGAAGGTGGCCGCCACGCAAACAGAGTAAATAAAATTAGCTGCTCATAACACGTAGTTTGAACACCGATATACCCAACATACTCCAACAACTTTATCAAGGCGAAAAACGCGCCTTAGCTCGTTGCATAACCCTTGTTGAAAACGAGTGGGATGGGTACGAACAATTATTACAGCAACTTTCGTTTACCAAAAACACTCCCGTTATTGGAATTACTGGCCCTCCTGGTGCGGGTAAAAGTACTTTAATTGGTGCATTAGCCGGGTACATTGCATCACTAGGAAAAAAACTAGCCATTATTGCTGTTGATCCCAGTTCGCCTTTTAATCGAGGAGCTTTAATGGGCGATAGGTTGCGCATGAGCGATCACTACCTTAACCCTAATATTTTTATACGAAGCATGGCTAGCCGTGGCAGCTTGGGCGGACTTGCTCCCAAAATATTTGAAGTAGCTGATATTATTAAAGCCGCAGGTTTTGATTACATTATTATTGAAACCGTAGGCGTTGGACAAAGTGAAGTAGAAATTGCTGCTTTAGCCGATACAACTGTTTTGGCTTTAGTGCCCGAAGCTGGCGATGAAATTCAAACCATTAAAAGTGGGGTGATGGAAATTGCCGACATTTATGTACTTAATAAAGCCGATAGAGATGGCGCTCATACCTTTTTAAAAAACTTAACCTTATTGGCTCATACCAATGCACGCGAGGGTTGGGAAGCTCCCGTTATAAAAACAGTAGCAACCAAAAACGAAGGTTTAACAGAATTGTTAGCAGCCATTGAAAAACACCACACGCATGGCAGTAGCCAATTTAAAAAGGCGCATTTAATGGCCGAAAAAGCTATGATGCTGATTAAAAATTTACGCACCAAGGATGTTTCCTTTACGGCTATTGAAGAAGAATTGCAGCAATTAATTACAGATAAAAACTTTAACCTCTATCAATATGTTTCTAAGTTTAGATAGGTTGGTTTTTAGCACCAACTGTTAATTAAAACAATCATGAATATTTGTATCATATCAGGTTCGGCTAGGGCTAATAACAATACCATACGCGTTGCAAAAGCCATACAAAACCATTTACAAGCAGCACAACACCAAGTTAGTTTAGTTGATTTTCAGCAATACGATATTCCTTTAATTAACCAAGGCGAAGTAAGTGCCGAATTGTTTACACCATTTCAGCAAAACCTAGCCAATTGCACGCAAGCAGCGCATGCTGTAATTATAATAACACCAGAATACAACTGGAGTACTACCCCCGAGATTTTAAACTGGCTACACCGTTTTGGCGATAGAAAATTTGCCAATCAATTTAACGAAAAAGTATTTGCCACTGTTGGTGTATCAACAGGCAAAGGAGGCAAAGCTCCTGCAATTCATTTGCACAGCATACTCAATAAAATCATCAGTTTTACAGATTTAAACAGCGTTGTTTCTCCTAAAATTTTCGAATCTCATTTTACCAAAGAGGTATTGGATGAAAGTGGCAACTCGCTTGGAAACCCCATGTTTGATGCCGGCCTAAACGATTTTATACAATATACCTTGCGTGTAACCCAAAGGTGGATGAGGTAAATTTGTATATTGCATTACCTTTTAATTGATGTATGATTCGTACCCGACTAATTTTATTCTTATTCCACATTTTCTCAATTAATTATTTATCTGCCCAAGTTCTAACGGTAGATCAAGACAGTATAATCAGGGAAACATTAAAAATCCATTTAGGCAAGTTTGGCCAAGAGGTTACTTTAAACCAAGGAGCTAACAGCTTTTTCTATCTCAATAAAGATACCTTCTTTAACCCGGTAGGTTTACATTACGTTTTTAAATTACATAACGGAAAAGCAACTCGAATCGACCACTCCTATTATCACGGTGGAAATTTCGAGAGATATTGCTTTACATTTAAAAACAATGTTCATCTCATTGGCGGCTACGGCCTTTTCACAACCAATAACAATATTGAAACATTTGACTTTGCCACCCAAGAGTGGAACTTTGTAAAAAGCAGTGGTTCAAAACCTAATTTTATTCGAGGCTTGATTATTAGAGATAAAGACAACCTTTACTCCATATATAACTCCAAATCAGGTAACAATGCCGAACCAGACGAATACGATAATACTTTATATAAACTTGATTTAAACACTTTCACTTGGTCGAAAACCAAAAACCTCAATCCTCAAAAACCTGACCTAAAAAACAAATACTACCTAAAAAACTTTACAGTTGGAATTCTTGATAATCAAGTAATGATTGTTAGTAACGATGAGCTAAAGTATTTGATATTAGGAAAGGAAGACCTACGTCTTACTCCTGAAATTATTGATTTAGAATGCTCAGAAAATTATATTTTTTTCCCTTCGAACAATACACAAATTCAAACCAAAAAAGTATTAAAAATTGACATTGAACAAATCTGGAACAAACATAGTGTAGATGCTCAAAAACTTATTTTAAACCCCACATTATCTGACTACATTGTTTTTTATTGGATTGAGATTTTAGTTTCGATTGTAGGCTTAGTTCTTTTTTGTTTAACCATATTAATTTGGATAAAATCAAAGAAAAATGTGAGCGTAAAAACTGTTGCTAAACATGTACTTTACGAAAGGTTTTTGAACGTGGGTAAAAACCAACTTGATATTGACGAGCTTGATTCTGTTTTAAATATTCAACACATGGAGACAGAAAGTAGGAAGCTAAAACGACACAGATTACTTTCAGAAATAAAGCAAATACACCCTAACCTAATTACAACAGAAAAAGACGAAACTGATAAAAGAAGAAACATTTATAAAATCAACCCTTAGCTAACTGTTTATCTATCAGAACTGAAACTGGTTTAAACCTATTTGAAACCATTGTTTTTAAATAGTCGTACTTCATTTGCATCAACAAAAAACGCATATGAAAAGAGCCGAACGACTTTTTGCGATTTACAAACTTCTAAAAGTAAAATCGCGTACCATTCAGCAATTGTTGTTGCATTTTAAAAACAACGGGGTTGAAGTAAGTGAGCGACAATTACAACGTGATGTAAATGCATTAGCAGAGCTTGTTAATGATAAGCATGAAACTATGGTTGTTGAAACACAAACCAACAATAAAAAAATTTACGCTATTTCAGTTCGACACTAATTGTCGGTTTGCCTTTTTATATTTGTTAAAATGGAATTAAACGAATTGATGGTAATAATTGAAAACTATCCGATAGCAAAAGTTTTGCATACTACACAGAACGGTAGTGAATACACCTTTCAAGGATTAGCAATCAGTAGAGGTTCGAATGCCATTAAATATTTTATTCCAACAAGGAACGGAAATGGAAACAACGCCAAACGAGTAATTATAAATGAGCTACTTTTATACATAAACGAATATCTAAATACGGGCCAACATCCAAATAGCTTTTGGATTAACAATAATCTAATCAATGCAAAAAAAGATGGAGGTTGCAACATTTGTGTCATCAGAAAATTAGCATCAGAGATAATCTACAATCACATCAACTTATGAAATCAAAAATTATATTTTTAGTGTTATTACTTTTAAGAAGTAAATTAGTATTCACACAAAACCTTCCAACTTACCTTCCTGCTAATGGTCTAGTTGGCTGGTGGCCATTATCAGGAAACGCTATTGACAGCAGCGGGAATACAAACAACGGTTCAACTTATAATGTATCTTTTGGAAATGATAGATTTGGAACACCTAACAAAGCAGCTTATTTTAATGGCTCGAGTAGCTACATTGAGGTACCTAACTCCTCAAGTTTATCTTTGAGTAGTGCCTATTCAATTTCACTTTGGTTTAAGGCTGCACAATGGTCTTTTCTGTCTCCAATTGATGAACACGCACTTGTTTCAAAAATTGTAGATGGGAATTGGTATGGTGGTTACGAGATTAGACAAGGCGGTACTGCAGGAGGAGTGCATCATACCGGAAATATAAATGGAAATTTTTATATAGGGGCTATTGGTGCTGATACAGGAATCTGGTATAATGTAATAACAACATTCAATGGTAATACTGTTAAATTTTACTTGAATGGAATATTAAGAGACTCTATATATTCTCCGGGTAATATTCAGACTAGTACAACTCCTTTGAGGTTTGGAAGAAGAGGAGGGGCTGGTTATTACAATTGTTGGTACAACGGTTTGATTGATGACGTAGCAATATGGAATAGAGCACTCTCATCACAAGAGATTCAATCCCTAAACTCAGGTTCTACACTCCCTGTTTCGTTTAACTTATTTAAAGTAAATGAAGTAGGTAATAAACCGAGATTAGACTGGACAACTGCTTCAGAATACAACAACAGAGGATTTTACGTTGAAAGGTCTCTAGATTCGGAACACTGGAATAATATTGCATTTATACAAGGTAAAGGGAATAGTAACACGACTTCTAATTACTCATTTATTGATAATACAATTCAAATTGAGGAAGCTAAAACAATTTATTACAGACTCTTACAAATAGATATAGATGGGAAAAAAGAATACTCAAAAATAGTTAGTTTTATTCCAAATCCTTCACAAACAGTTTCAGTTTCACCAAACCCATTTAAAGACGTAATATCACTAGAAGGTGACTTTGCATCAAACGAGCTATTGAGTTTTTGCATATCAGAAATGGCTGGTCATGAAAATTTCTGTCACAACATTAATATCTCGCATCCAACAAAAAGAATTGATATTCCGGGTTTATCAGAATTGCCTCCTGGGGTTTATATACTGAGTATTAAAACCTCATCATCAAGTTTCGTACACAAAATTATAAAACTATGATACTAGTTGATATTCTAGACAAATACATAAAACAATAATTACAATGAAACCAAGAACGAACCCAAACAAATTTGTATTCTATTTAACACTGATATTTCTAATATCAAGTTGCAACCCAACCATAGACTCAACCTCGGGCTACTCGCCAGATTTTAGTTCAAATGAGGGTATTAAGAACCACATAAGTCACAAAACATGGAGTATCTGGGGTGGAAGTTTAACGTTCACCAAAAACAACTCTTGCAACTTTACTAGATTAGATAAAAGAAGTGGTCAGCAAGAATGGAATATCAACGGAAAGTACGTTGTTGGAAGGTCAAGATTTAAAGATTCGGGTGATGAGTTTCTGTATGTAAGTATAGATTGGGATACTAAAGGAATAATCAATGATTTTTACACAATTTATACTGACCACCTCGTTGAACAGAGTGGAGAGTGGATAAGATTTGATAATCATGGACCATTATTAGATGCTTGGAGAAGCGAGGGTGGCTTAGTGAATGATCAATACAAAGCTTATTAAAAAGAAAAATCAGAGGCCAATTGACCACTATATTTTAAGTTTACATTCTCTCAATACTTACTCAAGTGAACTTGACATGAAGTGAGCTTAAAAGACTCTGCATTTGCAAATCTTCGCATTTACTAATTTCCACATCAACAAATCGTCACTACCACTTTTTAAATATCACAAATACGGCTAGTACAATAAGTGCAAATCCTAAAATATGATTCCACTGCAAGGTTCCTTCTTTAAACACGTAAATATTTACCACTATAAATACCAATATGCTAATGGCCTCTTGCAAGGTTTTTAGTTCAAACAAATTAAATGGTCCACCATGTTCAATATGCCCAATTCTGTTGGCTGGCACCTGAAACATGTATTCAAATAAGGCAATAAACCAGCTAATTAATATAATACCTATCAAACCAGTGGCTTTAAGCCAACTAATTTTCTGAAACTGTAAATGTCCGTACCAGGCAAATGTCATAAACAAGTTGGATGCAAGAAGTAATCCTATGGTGTATAGCGGCTTCATTTTAAACTTTTTAACGGTTATGCGAAGTAAATTTTTTAAAACCCAATCAAAAAATGTAGTTTCGCACATTATAACATTTTTATTAAGAGATGAAGCAACAAATTGATGCGATAAAGAAAACACTTGCAACTGAAGGTTTTGGCGACAAAATTATTGGTCAGTTAAAAGATTTACGTGAGTGGTTTAAAGCAAATCGTAATGAGCCGGGTTATGTAAAAATGATTCGCCTTGCCTACGAGAACATAGAAGAAAATAACGATTACACGTTTATTTACTTGGAAGAAGAAGACGGAAAAGCCAACTTTGATTATTTAATGGATTTGCTTGGCGATTACGACAACAAATACAACAAAGAAGAGTTACAAGACATTAAAAACTTAATGTTAGGCATTGAGCCAACCGAAGAAACCGAAGAGGTAGAAGAAACTCAAGAATAATTTTTTTTGAAAAACCGTCCCGAAATAACTTTGGGACGGTTTTTTTTATGCCCTTACTTTAGCTGATTAAGTAACGTTTGTGCCTTTATTTTTAGCACACCCTTTAGCTGCACAATTCTATTTAAATACAGCTTAGCTGTTGGTATATCTTTTTTACTTAGGTGGCATTGTGCCGCCAACCAAAGCCCTTGCTCGTAACCAGTATTGGCGCTATTTAACAGCTTCGGTTCAATAATCATTAAGCAGCTGTCTGCCAAATTACGCGCATACAATTGGTTTGCCACATTTAACCAAGTGGTATCTGTACTTACCTCCAATACCTGATTAGCTGCATTGTTTAAATTATTATTGGTTACCGCATTATAAGCCGAAGGATAAGGAGCGCTTGGCTTTTTACTGCTTAGTGCTTTACTTTTAGCTTCCTGCACTTGGCGTGCAGGTATAGCAACAACTGCCTCTTTTTCGCTTGCATCAGTAACAACTGCTAATTTCTCTTCGCTTTTCGCAACCTCAACTTTGCTTTTATCTGTTTCTATTTGATGTTCGTCAGAAGCCATAACAGTTACTGGCTGAGGTGGTAAAATGGGTTGGGTTGATGAAGCTGCTGCTGAACGCTTATTAACTTTTTTACTGGTGGCCAAAGCCAAACTTTTTTGATTAGGCAACTTACTATCTGTAGGTTTAACTGAATCAATAATTGCAACAGGTTGTTGGGCTTTGTTTTCTTGTGCTATTTGTGCGTTTGGCACATCTTGTTTATACAATAATGTTAATCCAAGTACAGCCAATAAAGTTGCAGCAACAGCCATATACCAATAATTTAGTTTAACCACTTTAGCACCAACAGAAACATCAACAGCTGTATTAATTTTAGCAACATGGGTGGTTAATGTTGCATGGTTTTGCATTAAATCAATACCCAATTTTATGTCGGCACAAAGCTCACAGCCATCAACATGCTGTTGCAACGCAAGCTTTTGGGCAGCGCTCAACTGTTGGTTAGCGTATCGCTCCCAAACCGTATTAGTTATGCATGTTGTTGTATCCATAAAAATAATATTAAGCCCAAACTAATTCCTTGTTGTGCTAGCACTTGTTTTAAATTGCGTTTGCCATTTTGCAAATAGCTTTTCACTTCATTAATACTATACCCTGTTTTTGCACTTATCTCTTCATACGACATTAGTTTTAAATAAAACAACTCAACACATAAACGTTGCTTTTGATTGAGTTGTAAAATAGCTTGTTCTAATGCCACTAACTTTTCCTCTTTATCGTGTTGTACTTCTGCTTGATGCAAATCGGGGATGTTTTGCATAAAATCATCTTCACTTTCTTCAGTATTTAACTGCACTATCAGATTTAATGCAGGTTTGCGCAACTCCATAAAACAATAATTGCGGCACACACTATGTAACCAACTTTTAAAGTTTTTAATGTTGTGTTGTTTTAAATCGGTAAACAGTTTTTCAAAAATGTTCATCACTGCATCGTGCGCTGCATCTTCGTTTTTAAGGTACTTAACACATACAGCAAAACACATCAGCGAGTGCCGCTTAAACAACTCGCCAACCAATGCTTTATGCCCTTCGGCTTGGTAAGCAATTACCAGTTCTTCATCGGTACGTATGTGTATGGCATTTAACATTTATGCAGCAATCTAAAATATTTTTAAAAAGTTTTATGGAATAATGTGTGGCCATGCATCAATACCCCAAAACTTAAACAGATATGATACGCAAAAATGTAATTTTAGTAAGCCTGTTTACCCTATTGGTAAGCCTACTACACGCACAAACAGCAAAACCCATTAAAGCCAAACTTGATCGTGCAACCGTGTACTTGCAAGGTGCGCATTTATATTACTCCGAATCGGTGCTACTTAAAACTGGTTACAACGAGTTAGTTTTCGAAAACATATCACCCCAAATAAACGTAGCCTCGCTACAAGCATACAGCAAAGGTGGTGTGGTAATGGATGTAAAGTATGATTTAAAGTATCGCGAAAAACCAGTAGTTACCCGAACCTACGATGCTGAAATTGCCCGTGTACTCGACTCGATTGAAGAGGTGGCATTTATTTTAACAGACCTTACCAACCGCGAGCAAGTAATTGCTACCGAAAAAAGAATGCTGCTTAATAATCCTATTATAAAAGGTTCAAGCAACAAAGATTCTATTCCTATTTTAAAAGATGGTATGGCCTTTTTGCGCGAAAAGCTAAACAATATTTATGATGTAGAATTGAAGTTAACACGACAAAAAAGTAAACATCAAAAAATTAAAAATAGGCTTGATGCGCGCTACAACGAACTTATACAATTACAAGAAAACAATGGCGAAATAGACATAGAAAGTACTCAACCTATATCGCAAGTTAAGGTTAACCTATACAGCGAAAACGCAGGCACTGCAACAGTAAACTTTAATTACTTTGTTGCACAAGCCAATTGGTATCCTTTGTATGATATTCAAGCATCATCAACCCAAAACAAGTTACAGCTAAAGTATATGGCCAATGTTAGTCAAGGTACAGGAATTGATTGGAAAGGAGTTGCGCTTACGCTAAGCACATCAAACCCACAAGAAAATAATACCAAACCCGAGTTAACACCTTGGTATGTTTCGTTTATTGCACATGTGCGCAAAGCCCCAGTAAAATATTTACAGCGCAACAGCATGCTTGATGTGGAAACCGTTACCGCTGCGCCACGAATGGCTAGTAAAAGTAAGGCAGAAGAAAGTCATTCGGCCGATGAGTTGGATATGAATAATTATGTTGCGGTAACCGAAAACTTAATTAGAACCGAGTATGAAATTAAGTTAAACTACAACATTCAGTCCGACAACCAACCGCATAAAGTAATTATTAACCAACGCGATGTGCCTATGCAATTGCAATTTGCTGCTGTACCTAAAATTTGTACCGATGCTTATTTGATGGCCAACATTACAGGCTGGGAAGATTTAAATATTATACCCGGAAACTCTAGGTTATTTTTTGATGATGCCTTTGTTGGTGAAATGTACCTAAACCCACAAGGAACAACCGATACGGTAAGTATTAATTTAGGGCGTGATAAAGGTATAGCCATTACCCGCAAAAAAATAAAAGATAAAACTAAAACCAAATTACTGGATAATGAAAAGGTAGAAACGCGAAGTATGGAAATCGTGGTGCGTAACACTAAAAGCATAGGCACCGAAATTGTGGTAGAGGACCAAATTCCTGTGGTATCTGGCACTGATGAGATTAAAATTAACTTACTAAATGGCGATGGTGCCGAGCTTGATCCGTTGACAGGGAAACTCATTTGGCGAATTAAATTAGGATCAAAAGATACCAAACGACTGGTATTTACTTACGAAATTCGTTATCCAAAGGATAAAGTTGTATACGGCTTGTAATGCAGTACCACAGCCCGAATAACATAAATACCGTTTGAACACCTAAAGTGCAGATTAAATAAAAATTAAGTTGTTTTAATCTATTTTTATATATTTGAGTGTGTTAAAGTTACAATACTTTAACATGTGTTTACAAACTAGACCCCCTCTAATGCTAGTAATAAAAAGCCCGGTAGATGAAAATCTCCGGGCTTTAATATTTTAAACAGTTTAGTTAAACTATGCCGAAACCGGCTCTATTATTAAACTACGAACTGTTTTCATAATGGCGTTTACATCATAACCACACTCTGCATAAAGCTCATTTGGTTCGCCATGTTCTACTATACTATCTGGCATACCCAACATTTTTACCTGAAGGCTATATTGGTTAGCTGCCATAAACTCAAGCACCGCACTACCAAATCCGCCAACTATAGTTCCATCTTCAATGGTTATTACCTTTTTGTACAACATACAAACCTCGTGTAGTAAGGCCTCATCAATTGGTTTTACAAAACGCATATCGTAGTGGCCTACTTTAATGCCTTCAGCAGCTAGGTTATCAATGGCTTCGGCAGCCATATTACCCACGGTACCAAAACTCAATATCACCACATCATCGCCCGAACGAAGTTTACGACCTTTACCCAATTGCATTTCTTTAAAAGGTGTGCGCCACTCGGGCATTACACCATTACCGCGTGGGTAACGAATACTAAACGAGCCCGCATTTTTAGGCAAAGAAGCGGTATACATCATATCACGCAACTCTTCCTCGTTCATGGGTGCCATTACAGTAAGATTTGGCACACAACGCATATATGGAATATCTATCATGCCATGATGTGTTGGACCATCAGCCCCGGCAACACCAGCTCTATCCATACAAAGTACTACATGTAGTTTTTGTAAAGCCACATCATGCACCACTTGATCGTAAGCGCGTTGCATAAACGATGAGTAGATGTTACAGAAAGGTATCATACCTTGAGTAGCCAATCCTGCGCTAAATGTTACCGCATGTTGCTCAGCTATACCTACGTCAAATGCACGTTTAGGCATTGCTTTCATCATAATATTCATCGATGAACCTGAGGGCATTGCAGGTGTAATACCTACAATTTTATCATTCATTTCGGCCAACTCCACTAAAGTATTACCAAACACATCTTGGTATTTAGGTGGTTGCGGTTTATCTGGTACTGTTTTATAAATTTCACCCGTAACCTTATCAAACAAACCCGGTGCATGCCACTTGGTTTGATCTTTTTCGGCAAGTGCAAAACCTTTACCCTTAACTGTTACACAATGCAACAATTTAGGACCAGGAATTTTCTTTAAATCGTTCATTACCTTAACCAAATGGTTCACATCATGGCCATCAATAGGTCCAAAATATCTGAACTTTAACGATTCGAATAAGTTACTGTGTTTTAGTAATCCACCTTTTAAAGTATCGTGTACTTTAGCAATAATATCTTGCGAAACATGACCTACTTTGTTCAATTTATCTAAGGCCTTCCACACATCATCTTTAAACTTATTGTAAGTTGGCGATGTGGTAATATCTGTTAAATACTCTTTTAAAGCACCCACATTTGGGTCAATACTCATGCAATTGTCGTTAAGTACCACAATTACGTTACTATCTTCAACGCCAGCATGATTAAGCGCTTCAAAAGCTAAACCTGCTGTCATGGCACCATCACCAATAACAGCTACATGTTGCCTATCTAACTCGCCTTTTAAGCGGCTAGCTACTGCCATACCCAATGCTGCAGAGATAGAGGTAGACGAGTGACCAACGCCAAATGTATCGTATTCGCTCTCTGAGCGTTTAGGAAATCCGCTAATACCTTTATAAATACGGTTGGTATGAAAAACATCTCTGCGGCCTGTTAAGATTTTATGGCCGTATGCCTGATGCCCAACATCCCAAACCAATTGATCGTAGGGAGTATTAAATGCATAATGCAGCGCTACAGAAAGTTCAACAACTCCTAAGCTTGCACCAAAGTGGCCTCCATAAACAGAAACCGTATCAATTATATATTGCCTTAAATCGGCACAAACCTTCACTAAATCTTCTTCTTTAACCTTACGTAAATCAGCAGGATATACAATTGGCTCTAAATACTTCCCGGGTTTAATTTCCATCATAAATCTATTAACATGTTAAACCAATAATTGTTTAACACTGGTTAAACTTATTTAGTTTGATCTTGTTTTAACAAACGGTAAAATTACCGTTTTGGTTTAAACTATAAAAATAAAAGTGCTGTTGCTGTGGTTTAAACAAAAAAATGCCCCGATTAACGGGGCATTAGTGGTAATGTTTTATAGCCTTGCGTCTGTAATAATTAAATCGTCTCTGGTAGGAACAATTAATACCGGAACAGGAGAGTTATTAACCATTTGTTGGGCAAATTTGCCTAAAAAGAAAGAGCCAATTTGTGGTTCTTGTTCGGTCATAATAACAATTAAATCAGCTTCTATCTCCTCGGCATAGGCAATAGTTACATTGGTAATATTACCGCCCAAGCGCGATTCTTGTGTACAAGCAATTTTGTGATCTAAAATGCTATCCTTGGCTTGGCGTGTATAGTTACTTACTATGTGTTCAGCTTCTTTATCTTTTCCGGTTGATACACCAATAATATGAATACTTGCCTGCAAGTTTTCGGCAAGATTAATGGCTGTTGGCACTTTTTGGCGCGATTCAAACGAAGTATCCATTGGAAGCACTATTTTCTTGAAATTAGTACTTCTTGCGCCCTCGCGAATGGTAAGTACTGGGCACTTGGCCGAACTAACTACTTTATTTGCATTGCTACCCAACCAAAACTCCTGAAATCCAGTTGAACCGTGTGTTCCCATGATAATTAAATCAACACCTAAATCTAATGATTTAATGATGATTTCCTTGTAAACACTTCCTTTACTTTCGCTGTAGGTGTGCACAGTTCCATTTAAAGCAGCGGCCACATTACTTTTAACATCCTCAGATGTAGAAGATGTTTCGGCAACGTGATGAACATACAGGGCGGCTTTGTAAGCATTAGCAATAGTTTGCGCTGCTTTTAAAGCTACAGTAGAATATTGGGAAGCATCAACAGGTACAAGAATTTTTGAAATATTGGTACTCATAACTGTATAGATTTATTGAATACAATCTACAACAATTAATGAACAAAACCAAACAAAACCTTTATTGACCTGTAAATGACGGTTTACGTTTTTCGTTAAATGCGGCTACACCTTCTTTGTAATCAGCACTTCTACCCGCAATTTCTTGGCAGTACGCCTCGTATTGCAACATGGTATCTAAATCGCTATTAAACGATTTGTTCAACATTTTCTTCATTAAACCAATGGCCTTTGTTGGTGCTTGCGCATAGTACGAAGCAATTTTCATGGTCTCTTCGTCTAACTCTTCAGGTTTTACAACACGGTTTACCATGCCCCAATCGTATGCTTGTTGGGCGGTAACTTTACTTCCCATGGTTGATAACTCAAACGCACGTGCAGAACCAACTAAGCGTGGTAAAAAGTAACTTGATCCTGAATCTAACACTAAGCCAACATTCACAAAAACTTCGATTAACGAAGCATTTTCGCTGGCCACAATCATATCACAGGCTAATGCCATGCTGCAACCCGCACCTGCTGCTACTCCATTTAATTTACAAATAATTGGAATTGGCAAATTGCGCATTGCTTTAATCATAGGGTTGTAACGCTTGTACAAACTATCGCTTAACGAACGATTTTTTGCACCTGCAATAGATTTTAAATCTTGGCCACTGCAAAAAGCTTTTCCGGCTCCTGTTAAAATAACTACGCGTATTGATTTATCTCTGTCAATCTTTTTCAATGCATCAATCACATCAAAGCTTTGTTGCTCGTTAAATGCATTAAATACATCAGGTCTGTTAAGGGTTAATGTGGCAATGCCATTGTTTACTTCAAAAAGTATGGTTTCGTATTGCATAAAATAAATTGCGTTTTTAATCTGTTAATTTAACTCGTTACCTACACTAAACAATTTAGTAAATACATGCTTAGTTTCGGGGGTGGCAAGTTCATGTTTTTTTTGCAAAATAAATATGCGCTTGTTCTTTAATTTTCTCACATACTTTATCATTTGGTATGGCGGAGTTATGGCATCCTTTTTACCAACAATCAATACTACTTTTATGTTGTGATGATCAAGCAGTTTAGCAAACTTTGAAAAATTGGTGGTAAGTTTACGCTGAGCCAACCATGTTTTAAAAACTTTTTGTATGCGCTCTTGCTTGCCTACAAACTTACTGGTAAATACATATACACTTCGGTTTAAAATTTTGAGCTTATGCAAGCGCTCAACCCAATTTAATAATGCACCAGGCGTGTTTGCAAAATATTTAAATGCCGCTAAACCAACAGGATTATTAGTAGTGAAATTAAGAAACCTATTAAACGAAAATGTAGGTGGTGAAAGCAAAATAAAATAATCAATTCGTGCCGCAAAATTACGAACCAATGCCCGCGCCAACCTGGCCCCCATACTAAACGATAATACAGAAAAACGTTGTGCATGAAGGTTTTCTTGTCTGGCAATTCCATCCAACAATTCTTTCATGTGCAAATCAGTAAAATCAAAAGGTTCGTGCCATTCACTGCTTCCATGCCAAAAAAAATCGATGGCAATAATGGTAAATCGTTCGCCTAACACGTCTTCAAAATATGCATACTCAGCGCCTGTTTGTCCATAACCATGAAAAGCCACCAAAACCTCGCTACCAGTACCTATACGGTGGTACGATACTATTGAATTTTTGTACTTAAATTGGTTTTGCATAGCTACTGCGTTTAATGTTTACCTTCATTTTTTATGATTACATAAACGCCTTTATTCTGCATAATCTTATCTTTACCGCATGGCTAAATTAGACATTGCAAAAATTACGGAGTTTATTACCCATGATATTTGGCACGTAAAGTTAGATAAATTTCCGCGTTGGCAGCGCAGCAGCATTAAAATATTACGCATTATTATTTTAGCTGTAAAAGATTTTGGAAAGAAAAAACTGGCCTTGCGCGCATCGGCACTTACACTTTTTAGTATAATGAGTATTGTGCCTGTGGTTGCCATGATTTTTGGTATTGCACATGGCTTTGGTATTGAAGATTATCTTGACAAACAACTAGAGGGTATTTTAGGTACACAACCCGTAATTTTAGAAAATGTAACTGCCTATGCACACAACTTACTAGGTAACACCAAAGGCGGAATAATTGCCGGTTTAGGTTTTATTATTTTACTGTGGAGTGTAATACAAGTTTTAGGCAATGTAGAAGATGCCTTTAACTCTATTTGGTATATAAACCAACCACGTACTTGGGCCCGCAAATTTACCGATTACCTATCCATTATGTTGGTGGCTCCTATCTTCATCATTATATCAGGGGCGGCTAATATTTTTATTACCACACAGGTACAAAACTTGGTAACACAGCTTAGCTTTTTAGGCACTGCAATTACCGAAACTATTATTATTTCGTTGCAAGTATTACCCTATTTAACCACCAGCTTGCTGTTTGTATTTTTGTATTTAGTAATGCCTAATACAAGCGTTAAACCACGTGCAGCAATAACTGCTGGTATTATTGCTGGTGTTATTTTTCAAATATTTCAATGGGCCTACATTACCTTTCAAATTGGTGTTTCTAGTTACAATACTATTTATGGTAGTTTTGCTTCAATACCCTTATTTATTACTTGGCTTCAGTTTAGCTGGATTATTGTGCTTATTGGTGCCGAAATTTCATACAGTGTACAAAACATAGCCTTGTTTGAAGCCGAACAACAAACAGGAAACATTAGCCATAAAATGCGCATGCTGTACAGTTTATATATTTTAAATTTAGTAGCTAAACGCTTTAAAAAGGCGCTCCCACCGCCCGATGCAGTAGAGATTGCTACAAAATTAAACTTGCCTTTAAACTTGTGCAGGCAGTTGTTAGATGGTATGCAGCGCTGCGATTTAGTTGCCAAAACTGTTGAAAACGATAAACGTAAAGAGTATTGCTATGTACCTGCTGTTGATACAAGTTACCTTACCCTTTCATACATAATAAATAAGCTTGAAAGTATGGGTGATTTAAAGAAACATGAGGCCGAAGTATTACACCAAATTAAAGTTAATTACTTGCAGCTAGAAGAGGCCATGAGTGCATCATCAGCCAATAAAAATATTTTAGATTTTTAGCATGGAAGACATTAGCCCCGATATGGTGCTGTACGCATACAGCATTGGTGTTTTTCCTATGGCCAACAACGATGAAGAAAACAGTATTTACTGGGTTGAACCAGAGTTAAGAGGCATTATTCCGTTGGATGAATTTAAAGTGAGTAAATCACTAAAACAAACCTTGCGCAGCGGCAAATACCGGGTAACAATTAACCAAAATTTTGAAGGAGTAATGCGCGGTTGTGCTAACCGAGAAGAAACCTGGATTAGTGAAAAAATTATAGAAGTATATTGTCACCTTGCCGAAACCGGTTACGGATTTAGTTTTGAAACTTGGAATGATAAGAATGAACTAGTAGGCGGGTTATATGGAGTAGCGATGGGAAAAGCTTTTTTTGGTGAGAGCATGTTTAGCACACAAACAGATGCAAGCAAAGTAGCTTTATATTGCTTGGTGCAATGGATGAAAGAACATCATTTTATGTTGCTAGACACACAATACATTACCGACCATTTAAAAAGTATGGGAGCTATTGAAATTGACCGTGCGGCATATTTAGCCTTATTGGCTGATGCCCTTGCCTAACAATACAATTTAAGAATTGATTAAGCGTTTGTTTAACTATACTTGAAGCTAATTATGATGATGAAAAAATACTTGCTTTTTTTGCTGATATGCTTGGCTGCTGTAAATTTTGCAACTGCACAAAAAGATACATCAAGCACGCCTTATGAAGAAAGTACAGAAACAGAAGGTGAAGATGATGGCCCCATTGAATGGCTTAAAGGCAACATGAATGAGGATAGAAAATTTGGTGTGAAGTTAGGTGTGGGATTAAGCACCATGTTGGGTGGCGAATTAAATAATCCAAGGCCAAAATTTGGCTTAAGTGGAGCACTGTATTATAGGTATAAATACAAACCCAAAGCAGCCATCCAAACCGAACTAATTTTTAGTGTTAACGGAAGTAATTTTGCTAACAAAGTTGGCGAGTACGAAACCATACAAGCATACTACTTAGGTGCACCAATTATGTGGGTTCGTTCAATTAATGAAAAAAACACCAGCCATATTATTGTAGGATTGCAATATGCCCGATTGATCAATGCATCCTTATACGTTAATCCTAATCCATTGCCAGAATCGCAACAGCCCAAACTAAAAAAAGACGACCTAATGATACTAGCAGGAACCCAATTTTATGCTGGATTTGTAGGCTTTCAGCTTGTGGCTAAGTATGGTTTAGTGAACATTAACAACGGTTTAATAAGTGGATTAAATCCTCCTTTAAAAAACAAGGATATTCATAACTTTGCCCTCGAAGTAAATTTCCTTTTTTAAAACTTTTTGTGCCAACTATTAGGCAACAATTTAATACCAAATACCGTGAATAGAAGCGAGCTAGTAAATCAGATTAAACAAAAAAAGAGCTTTTTATGTGTTGGACTTGATACCGATATTAAAAAAGTTCCACCTCATTTATTACAAGAAGAAAATCCGGTATTGGCCTTTAACAAAGCTATTATTGATGCTACCAAAGATTACTGCGTAAGTTACAAAATTAACACTGCTTTTTACGAAGCCGAAGGTGTTAGTGGTTGGCAAACCATGCAGGATACTCTAAACTATATACCTGAAAACATTTTTACTATTGCCGATGCCAAACGTGGCGATATTGGCAATACCAGCGATATGTACGCGCGTGCATTTTTTAAGCACATGAATTTCGATTCGGTAACACTTGCACCATACATGGGACAGGATTCTTTATCTCCGTTTTTTACCTACACTGATAAGTGGGGCATTGTGTTGGCATTAACATCAAACCCAGGTAGTGCTGATTTTGAGCAACAGCAAGTTGGTGAAAACAAATTGTACGAACGCGTAATAAAAAATTTTTCATCAATGGCAACTGACGAACAATTGATGTTTGTAGTTGGCGCAACTAAGCCTCAAGAGTTAGGCGAAATACGTAAGCAAGTTCCAGGGTATTTCTTTTTGGTACCAGGAGTAGGCGCGCAAGGCGGAAGTTTAGTTGATGTTGCACAATATGGCATGAACAAAGATTGCGGCTTATTAATTAACGCATCGCGCAGTATTATTTATGCAAGTAGCGGAACCGACTTTGCACAAAAAGCAGCCACAGAAGCAAAATTGATGGCCGATGAAATGGCTACTTTGCTACAACAACACGGTGTAATTTAAACTGCGCAGCAATTGTGCCGCAGCAAATCTCTTTTTGTTTTGTTCGGGTAAAACAGTAATTTCACTTTGCTATGAAAGAAGAATTACTCCACTACATTTGGCAGCAAAAAGTACTGCTAAACAAAACGCTAAAAACCACCACAGGCAAACAAATTGAAGTAGTTAAAACGGGATCGCTGAATACAGATGCAGGGCCCGATTTTTTTAACGCACGCATTAAAATTGATGATACTTTGTGGGCGGGTAATGTTGAAATACATCTAAAAAGTAGCGATTGGATTAAGCATAAACATCATACAGATAAAGCCTACAACAATGTAATTTTACATGTGGTTTTTGAGCACGATGCAGAATTAAATATTCCTACGCTTGAACTTAAAAATTATATTAGTGATGCCTTGCTTAGTGCTTACAAAACCTTGCTACAAGACGCATCTCGTGTGCCTTGCCAAAACATATTAAGTTTACCCGATGAGTTTAAGCTCAATCAATTTTTACACCGCCTAGCCGTTGAGCGTTTAGAAGAAAAATGCATTGTTCTTGAGCAGCAACTTAAGCAGTATCAAAACAGTTGGGAAAAACTTTTTTATGTAACAACTGCCAAGTATTTTGGTATGAAAGTAAACGCAGAACCATTTGTACAACTGGCACAAAATCTTCCTGCATCACTACTGGCAAAACACAAACATAACTCCGCACAAATAGATAGTTTAATTTTTGGCGTAGGCGGTTTTTTACCCGTTAATAACCCCGATGAATATAGCACATTACTTTACCGAGAGTTTTCTTTTTTACAAACAAAATACGGCTTACCGCAATTAGAAAAAAGTGCTTGGAAATTTGCTAAAACTCGTCCTGCTAATTTCCCAACTATAAGGTTAGCACAGTTCTCGGCACTCGTTTTTCAATCGGTACACTTGTTCAGTAAAATGATGCAAGCATCAACATTAACCGAAGCCAAAAAACTACTTGCAGTTAGCACCTCAGAAAAGTTAAATTTAAATGCGCTACACCATGCTAATCATATACAAAAACCAGTTATGGGCGAACAATTTTTAAGTCATTTAATCATCAATGCAATTATTCCTATTAAGTTTTTGTATGGTAAACACATGCTTAACGAAACCCTTTGCGAGCAAGCCCTAACTTGGCTTGAAGAGTTAGCGCCCGAAAACAATACAGTTACAAAATTTTGGAAAGGATACGGAATTAGTGCGCCACAGGCCTTACATTCGCAAGCATTAATACAATTACATCAAAACTACTGCCTTAAACATCAGTGTTTAACATGTGTAATTGGCAATCATATTTTATATAAACATGTATAAATACATTATCGCAATTTGTGTTATTACGTTTTGCCTAAAAAGCAGTCAAGCGCAAAATTTATTGTTTGTAAATAAAGCGCAAAACAAAACCATCACAGTAAAAGTTGGCGCTAAATTATTTTTAGGTTATAGAGGCTATAATGGCAACACAGAGTTTGCAACCAATACCGTATACGAAATTACTGACAGCACAATTACTTTTGGTATCAACCCAGAATATATGCCTTTTAAACGCAAACCATCTGCAGCAACCAATCAATACAAAATAGTTAGGCTTAAAGATATTACTCATTTTAGAAAACGTAGCCTTGGCGGACAACTAACTAAAGATTTGCTAAGAACAGGCGCAGCCATTGGTTCGGTTTTTTTATTAAGTGATTTGTATAGAAACAGCAATATAAGCAGAGGCAACGCGTTTCTTATTTCATTGGGAGTAGGTGTTGCAACCAATTTAGGCATAAAACTAATGTTTCCAGAAAATGCCAAACACGCCATTTCCGATGGTTGGCAAATTGTGGTGCAATATTAAATTTTTGACACATGCTTGAAATAAACACAACTCTGCTAAATTTGTAAGCATAACAATGGAAAAACTAAAATACTTTGTGGAGCAATACGCATTTGGCGTTTGTAGTTATTTAGGCGATAAGCTTGGAATAGCTTCTTCACGTATTAGACTGTATTTTATTTACACCTCGTTTATTACCATGGGCTCGCCAATAATTATTTATTTAATTATTGCCTTTTGGCTTAACCTTAAAAAGTATGTAAGGCAGCATTTAAAGCCTTGGGAGCTGTAGCAAACACCCTTTAATCTTTCTCTTTAGTGAAAAAACCAGCCATTATTTTTGCAACCTTATCGGTTTACATTATTGCGGCATTTGCATGGTGGACGTACGCTCACATTGATGCACGTAAACAAATTTATGAGCAAGAGCTTGATAAATTGGCATTGCTTCCCCATAAATCAACCTTAGATTTAAGAGCCTGTGTAGACCAAGAAATGTTTAGGGATACCAACGATATTAAAAACTACTTTAACATCAATTACCCTCAGCTAAGCATTCAGTTTGCCGAAGACCAAGATCCCATGTATAACTATGCCATCATGCCAAGCCAACAAGCGGTAGATGAAATAGAAACCCGTTACAAGCGTAAAACCATGATGTATGGACTTGAAGGCGTGGTAATGGTTGTCTTATTATTTTGGGGTATTATTTTAATTTACAGAAGCCAGCAAAGCAAGCTTTTGTTAAACAAACAGCAGCGTAATTTCTTACTTTCAATTACGCACGAGCTAAAAACACCACTAGCCTCTATAAAGCTATATTTAGAAACGCTGATTAAAAGACCCAATTTAGAGCGAGAGCAAGTAGAGACTATGATGCAAAACTCGTTAAGTGATGTGGGTCGTTTGCGCGAATTGGTAGAGAACTTGCTTTTAGCAGCACAATTAGACTCACACAAGTTTCACCTTACTTTTCAGGAAGCTAATTTATCTGATTTAGTTACGGATACAGCAGAAAAATACGCCCTACCGCGTAATATGCAGGGTCGCTTAAACTTACAGGTAGAACCTGGCATTACCGCTAAAGTAGACCCAATTGCTTTTGAGATGATTATAACCAACTTACTTAGCAATGCTTTTAAGTATTCGCCTAAAGATAAAACAGTTACAGTAAAACTTCATAAAACATCAACCCAAATTAAATTTTGCGTGATTGACGAAGGCGAAGGAATTACCGAGGCAGACAAAAAACATTTATTTGATAAGTTTTACCGGGCCGAAGACGAGAATATCCGCAAAAGCAAAGGCACTGGCCTTGGCTTGTTTATAGTTAAAACACTGGTAAATTTACATCATGCACAAATTGTTGCAACCGATAACACCCCAAATGGGTCTATGTTTGAAATAACATTAAACTCAAATGCAGCATAGAATATTACTAGTAGAAGACGAAGAGCATTTACAACATGCTATTAAATTAAACCTTGAACTAGAGGGGTATACTGTAAGTGCAGTAGGAAATGGCGCTACTGCCATGAAAACATTTAGGGAAGAAAAGTTTGACTTAGTTATTTTGGACATTATGCTACCCGAAGCTGATGGCTTAATGGTATGCGAAAACATCAGACTACATGATGCCAATGTGCCTGTAATGTTCCTATCGGCCAAAAATACTGCCGCTGATAGGGTACTTGGTTTAAAAAAGGGTGGAGATGATTACATGACCAAGCCTTTTGATTTAGAAGAACTTTTACTGCGCGTTAAAAAGCTAATTGAAAAAAACAGCCGCATACTTCAACAAACAGAAAATAAATTAGGCGGTACCTTTCAATTTGGACCAAACTGGATAAACTTCGAAAGTTATGAGGCTCAAGGAATTAACGGAAAAATAGATTTAACCAAAAAAGAAATTCTGCTCATGAAACTCTTGATAGAGAGTAAGAATCAGGTAGTTAGCCGCGAGCATATTTTAAAAGTAGTTTGGGATTACACGGTAATACCCAATACCCGCACTATCGATAATTTCATTTTGGCACTTCGTAAATACTTCGAAAAAGATCCAAAAGACCCACAATACATCCAAAGTGTGCGCGGAGTTGGCTATAAATTTGTGATGGAATAATGGGTGTAACCCAACAGCATCGCGTATTAGCACCAACAAAAGGATGAAACAAAGTGTTTTCTTTAATATTTTTACACATTTTGTTGTGAATTATAAAATGATGCCGTACTTTTGCCACCCCGAAAACTAAACTTATAGGTTGTGGATACATTAAGTTACAAAACAAAATCGGCCAATAAAGCTACTGTTACTAAAGAGTGGTTTGTGTTTGATGCGGAAGGCCAAACAGTTGGACGTTTTGCCACGAAATTGGCAAACATTTTAAGAGGTAAGCACAAGACGAGCTTTACGCCTCACGTAGATTGCGGTGACAACGTAATTATTATCAATGCTGATAAAATTCGTTTCACAGGTAATAAAATGAACGACAAAGAATACGTGTTCTATTCAGGTCATCCTGGTGGACAACGTTTTGTATCAGCTAAAAACATGATGCAAAAACGTCCTACCTATGCCGTAGAACATGCTATTGAAGGTATGTTACCAAACAATAAACTTGGTCGCGAAATCTTCAGAAATCTTTTCGTTTACGCTGGTGGCGAGCACCCGCACGCTGCACAACAACCAAAAGAATTAAAATTCTAAGAAATGGAAGTTATAAACGCATTAGGTAGAAGAAAAACTTCAATTGCTCGTGTATACATTACACCGGGTACTGGTAAGTTTGAAGTGAATGGTCGTGAGTCTAAGACTTACTTTCCTACAGTAGTATTGCAACACAGCATTTTCCAACCATTTGAAGTTACAAGCACAATGGGTCAGTTTGACGTAAAGTGTAATGTAAACGGTGGTGGTGTTGCTGGTCAAGCAGATGCTATTAAATTAGGTGTTGCACGTGCATTAGTTGCACACAACCCAGAATTGAAACCAGCTTTAAAGGCAGAAGGTTTAATGACACGTGATCCTCGTATGGTTGAGCGTAAAAAACCAGGTCAGAAGAAAGCTCGTAAACGTTTCCAATTCGTTAAACGTTAATCTTTATTTAGTAATAAAAGTAATATGTCACAAATCACACAACAAGAGTTGTTGGAAGCGGGCGTGCACTTCGGTCACTTAACCCGCAAATGGAATCCAAAGATGGCTCCGTATATTTTTATGGAGAAAAACGGAATCCACCTTATCGATCTTAACAAAACTGCTGTTAAGTTAGAAGAGGCCGCACATGCCATCAAAAACATTGTAAAATCAGGTCGTAAAATCCTTTTCGTAGCTACTAAAAAGCAAGCTAAAGAAATGATTGAAAACGAAGCTAAGCGCGTAAACATGCCTTTTATAACCGAGCGTTGGTTAGGTGGTATGTTAACAAACTTTACAACTGTTCGTAAATCAATCAAAAAACTACAAACGTTAGATAAAATGGCTGTTGATGGCACTTATGCCAACATGGCTAAAAAAGAACGTTTAATGGTTGAGCGTGAAAAAGAAAAATTACGCAGAGTATTAGGCGGTATTGCCGACCTAAATCGTTTACCTGCTGCATTGTTTATCGTAGATATCAAGCGTGAGCACATCGCCATTGCAGAAGCACACAAACTAAATATCCCAACCTTTGCTATGGTTGATACCAACTCAGATCCAACTCTAGTTGACTATGCAATCCCTGCAAATGATGATGCTGCAAAATCAATCGCTTTGATAGCACGAGTTATTACTGACGCTATCGCTGAAGGTTTATCAGAACGTAAAAAAGAAAAAGACGAGACTGATAAAGAAAAAGTTGAAGAAACAACAGAAGCATAAATCTTAACAAAATCGGCCCACAAGGCCGATTTTTGTATAGACAAAAAGTTAAATAATTAATCATAATAAAATTTATATACAATGAGTACTATTAGTGCTGCAGATGTTAACAAATTGCGCCAAATGACCGGTGCAGGTATGATGGATTGCAAAAAAGCTCTTACTGAAAGTAATGGTGATTTTGAAGCCGCTGTAGATTTTTTACGTAAAAAAGGTGCTAAAGTTAGCGCTGCTCGTGCAGACAGAGATGCTAAAGAAGGTGCTATTATTGCTAAAACTTCTAGCGACAGAAAATTGGGTATCATTATCCAATTAAGCTGCGAAACTGATTTCGTTGCTAAAAACGAAGATTTCGTGAAATTTGCTAACAGCATTGCTGATTTAGCATTGGCTCACAAACCAGCTACTGCTGATGCATTAAAAGCATTAGACATGGATGGTCAACCATTAAGCGAGCGTTTAATGGAACAAGTGGGTAAAATTGGCGAGAAAATAGATGTAGTTAAATACGAAATTGTTGAAGCTGCTAACTTAGTTGCTTACATACATGGTGCTAACCGTTTAGCTGTATTGGTAGCGTTAAACAACGAACCAACTGAAGCTAACTTTGTAGCTGGTAAAGATGCTGCTATGCAAGTTGCTGCATTAAACCCTGCTGCGGTTGATAAAGACGGTGTTGATTCAACTATCATCGAGCGTGAATTAGAGATTGCTAAAGACCAAGTACGTGCTGAAGGCAAACCTGAAAACATGATCGAAAAAATTGCTCAAGGTAAATTAGCTAAGTTCTACAAAGATTCTACTTTATTAAACCAAGAGTTTGTAAAAGACGGAAGCTTAACAGTGGCTCAAATGCTTGAAAAAGCAGAAAAAGGCTTAACTGTAACCTTATTCAAGCGTGTTTCGCTTTAATATTCATTGTGGTTGATTGTTAAAATCAACTCAAAAAGTCGCCTCCAAAGGGCGACTTTTTTTATAGTTCAATTAATCAGAAAATAGTACAGCCTCTATTATCTTTGAGGCCGTTTATACAACCCATTTTACATGAGCACAATTCAACCCGAATTACTAAAACGCAGAACATTTGGTATTATTAGCCACCCCGATGCTGGTAAAACTACCCTAACCGAAAAATTTCTTTTGTTTGGTGGTGCTATTCAAACTGCGGGTGCTGTAAAATCAAACCGAATTAAAAAAGCGGCTACCTCCGATTTTATGGAGATTGAAAAACAGCGTGGTATTTCGGTGGCTACATCTGTAATGGGTTTTGATTACAAAGACTACAAGGTAAACATTTTAGATACCCCTGGTCACAAGGATTTTGCCGAAGATACTTACCGAACGCTAACTGCTGTGGATAGCGTTATTTTGGTGGTTGATTGTGTAAAGGGTGTAGAAGATCAAACCAGAAAACTAATGGAAGTGTGCCGCATGCGCAACACGCCTGTTATTGTTTTTATTAATAAATTAGATCGCGAAGGGCAAGATCCTTACGATTTATTAGAAGAAATAGAAAAGGAATTAAACATACATACACGCCCACTTACTTGGCCAATTGGTATTGGTAGCGATTTTAAAGGCGTATATAATTTGTATGAAAAGAAACTCAACTTATTTCAGCCCGATAAAACCAAAATATCAAAAGAAGTAGTTGAAATTAGCGACTTAAATAGCGCTGAACTTGATGAAATTATTGGCACAAAATCGGCTGATAAATTACGTGAGGATGCGGAGCTGATTGAAGGTGTTTACGAACCGTTTAATACCGACTTATATTTAGAAGGTTATTTAGCGCCAGTATTTTTTGGAAGTGCCATTAACAACTTTGGTATTCAAGAATTGCTTGACACTTTTGTGCAAATTGCACCAGAGCCACGCAGCCGTTTTACCGAAGAACGTGAAGTTAAACCTGACGAGAAAAACTTTACTGGCTTTATTTTTAAAATACATGCCAACCTAGATCCTAACCATCGTGATAGGATTGCGTTTTGTAGAATTGTATCGGGTAAATTTGAACGTAACAAGTTTTACCAACACACACGCCTTAGTAAAAAATTACGCTTTAGTAACCCTACTAGTTTTATGGCTAACGATAAAAGTGTGATTGATGAAGCCTACCCAGGGGATGTTGTTGGTTTGTATGATAACGGAAACTTTAAAATTGGCGATACATTAAGTGAAGGCGAAAACATTACGTTTAAAGGTATTCCTAGTTTCTCGCCCGAGATATTTAAGGTGCTTGAAAACAAGGACCCACTTAAAACCAAACAGCTTGAAAAAGGTATTTTACAGCTTACTGATGAGGGTGTGGCGCAATTGTTTACCCAACAACCCGGCAACATCAGAATTATTGGTACCGTGGGTGAACTTCAATTTGATGTAATTCAATTTCGTTTGCTACACGAGTACGGTGCATCGTGTGTGTTTAGCCCGCTAAACTATCAAAAAGCTTGCTGGTTTACCTGCGATGATAAAGCAGAGCTAGAAAGATTTAATGTAATTAAACGCTACAACATTGCAGCCGATAAAGATGGTAGACCTGTATTTTTTGCTGATAGCATGTGGAGCTTAAAAATGACTCAGGATACGTTTCCTAAAATACAATTCCACTTTACTTCGGAGTTTAAATAAGCGATTATTAATCATTCTTTGTTACTTTGCAACAAGGGTAGTCTTAGCCCCTGGACCAAATGCGCAGTAAACATCCATTTATATTACTTATAATTATAAACTTGCTAGGCTCACCTAGCAAGTTATTCTCACAAACTAATTTATTGATGGATATTAATTTAAGTGATGATTCACTTGTTATTCCGTCAATCATCCATAATGTTAATAGCAACCTAATAATTGGTTCAGACATCTTTGTTTATCAAAACAGCTTTTTGTCCTATCAAAATTCTGCTTTGGTTAAAATCAACCAAGGCTCTAACTCTATTGATACAGCAGTAAGTTTATACACGCCATCAGCATTAAAAGAAATAACAGAATTTAAGACTTTCTCAATAATAAATCATAGCAATAATTTAGTTTCCATTCATCGTAAATTTTATCAAGGCCGAAATCCAGATAATCCAACTATTAGTGTTCTGATTAATTATTATGATTCTAATTTAACATCCATAACTAGTGATACAATTGAACTTATCAATAATGTAAAGAATCTAAATTTAAATCGCTACAAAATAAGGCTTGTTAATACTGACAGTTTATTTATTTATACCATCGTATACGATTCAACAGATGGTAATCCGCAAACAAGATTTATAAACTACAATTACAATAGTAGAACAATATTCAAAAATCGCTTGTATACGGATAACTACTTGTTTGGTTTGGATGCATCTACAATATCACTAAATAGCAGCAACACTCTTTTTTCTTTTGCCTCTGATAATAATGATTTCGGCAATGTCACATTATTGAGCACTGAAAATCTTGATATCGTTCAAAGAACCTTCATTCGTAATAAGACAATTTTTAACTCCCCGCTAACTGATAATATAGTATATTGTTTGGATAATGTCAAATTTGACGGTTTTGATTATCTGCTCAATCTTACTGAAAGTACAAGCTTTGACGAGAACAATAGACTTAGATTGACCTCAAAGTTAAATCTTAAAAAAATTGATTCAAACGGAGTTGTTGTTAACGCTAAGTGGTTCGATTGTAATGTTCCAAGTAATATTGATTACTCACCATTCTATCGAAATGATTTACGATTCATTACCACTATTGGTGGAAGAATTTATTTTGTTTATGATCCAGATGTTGGCAATAGCTTTTACATCGCATCAATCGATACCGCATTAAACATTATTTGGTGGAAGGAATATTTCTCGACCTCTTCACAAGTATACCATGTTTGGGATGTAAGCGCAGTTGGTAATTACTTGTATTTTTCAGGTGGTATTACCGATGCAAATAATAAATGGAAAACATTTCTCTTTAAAATAAATGAAACTGGGACGTTCACAGGTGTATCTGAAAATCAGATTGTAAGTAAAAGCTACACCATTTTCCCAAATCCAACTAATGATTTTATCATTTTACCCAAAGGTTCAACCAACTTACAAATATTCGATTTGATTGGTAAACAGTATCACTGTCCAAACAACGCAGATAGTTTTGACCTAAGTGAATTAAAAAGTGGTATTTACTTTGTTAAATTCACTCTATCGGGTGAACAACAAATACAACGTATTATAAAACAATAGTCAACCGTTTTAACACCTCTTGTTTCACTTCATGGCCTCCATCAAACTCAATAATCTTGGCTTTGAGTTGATGCATTAACGCATACACTTGTTGGTGTTTTTCGGGTGTAATAAACGGATCGTTGTTACCCGTAACATACGTAATTTTTTTGCTTAAAATTTGGGTTGAAATTGGATTAACCAACTCGGCAGCTAACTCACCGGCATAAATAATAAAATCATCAACCCTAACTGCACTTGCATGTATAAACCTTGATGCAGTAGCCACGCCTTGCGAAAAACCTAACACCACTACTTTGCAATGCGCAGGAATTTGTAATGATTGATAAAGCGTTTGTAAATAATTGATGTAATCTGCTATTTCAGCTTCTCGGTCTTCGGCAGTCATCCAAGTGGCAACAGGTTTGCCACCAAAACCACGGGCGTAAAATTTATTTAACCCTTCGGGTGCTACTATAAAGCGCGAACTATCGTTTAACGCTTCAAAATCTTGAATAAAATCTGATGCTAATTGCGCGTAGCCATGTAATACCAACCAAACCTCTTGCGTGCTGTCGGTTAATTGACCCAACGTAAAATATCGAGCCGTTTTGGTTACCAATAAGTGATGCGCTTGCATAAGCAATGCTAGATATTAACCTAGGTTTCCTTCTTTTAAACGCTCGGTATTTTCGGCTATCTGAAGCTTATCAATAAACTCTTGAATTTCACCGTTCATTACATCAGGTAAGTTGTAAACGGTTAAGCCAATGCGATGATCAGTTACACGTCCTTGCGGGTAATTGTAGGTACGAATTTTTGCTGAGCGGTCACCGGTTGAAACCATGGTTTTACGTGAGCTTGCAATTTTTTCGTTGTGCTTTTGCAATTCCATTTCGTACAACTTGGTACGTAACATTTGCATAGCACGAGCACGGTTACCTAACTGCGTACGTTCAACCTGGCAAACCACCACAATACCTGTTGGCTTATGGGTTAACATCACTTTAGATTCAACCTTGTTTACATTTTGCCCTCCAGCACCACCAGAGCGAGCGGTTTGCATATCAATATCAGCAGGATTTAAATACACATCCACTTCTTCGGCTTCGGGTAAAACAACCACTGTTGCAGCAGATGTATGCACGCGGCCTTGTGTTTCGGTATCAGGTACACGTTGCACACGATGCACGCCACTCTCATATTTTAAAATTCCGTACACATCATCGCCAGATACTTCAATTACAATTTCTTTATAACCTCCAGCAGTACCTTCGGTAAAATCAATTACCTCTGTTTTCCAACCACGACCTTCGCAAAAACGCATGTACATGCGGTATAAATCGCCAGCAAAAATACTTGCCTCATCACCACCAGTACCACCTCTAATTTCAAGCACAGCATTCTTTTCGTCTTCTGGATCTTTAGGAACTAAAAGCATACGAATTTCTTGCTCCATTGGCTCTACCATCGGAATCATTTCATCCAACTCGGCTTTAGCCATTTCGCGCATTTCTTCGTCTTTTTCGGTGCTTAATAGTGATTTATTATTTTCAATATTTCCCACTAAGTCGCGATACTGATAGTACTTTTCTACAATTTTTTGCAACTCTTTGTACTCACGATTTAGCTGCGTAAAACGTTTCATATCGCTTACCACATCTGGTTGCGAAAGCATATCTTGTACTTGGTCAAACCTAACTTTAATGGTTTCTAATTTCTGTAACATGTGTGTGTGTTTTGGTAACAATCCCATCATCAGCCCCAACCAAATGCCGAATGCTGATGCAAAAAGGTGTGCGAATTTCGGTTTTTTTGGTTACAACACCAACCAATTTATCAGACTTGGCTAACTAATAACTATACAGGTAAACGCTATCGGGCTTTTGTAAATAAAGGCGCTCTTTTTCAACACTAAGTTTAATAACATTGGTAGTATCGGGCATATTGTAGCTATTGCTTTGACCCGTTTGCCAATTGTATTTATTTAGTTTTTGATTGGCGTAATAGAAAAAATATTTATCAAGTATTTTAATCTCAGCAATGCCTTTAAGCGGAATGGTTTTTTGGTACGATGCAAACACATCAAACAACAAAATACCATTGGTGGAATCAACCATAAAAAGACGTTCGCCATTATCAAACAAATGGGTTACTGCTGCATTATCAATAATATATTGGCGTATGTTGCCGCTGGTTTGTTCTACCTCGTTTTGGGTTGATACTTTTTTAAGTTGCAAATCGCCTAAATCAAAAACCCACACATTATTATCGTATGAGCGGGCAATAGCCGAAGCTTGTATAATACCGGCTTTTGTTAGGTTGATTTCGCCCCTATAAGCCAAGTTATTATCCAACATCACCACCTTATTTAACTCTCGATAAAACAAGTAAATCTGCATGGGGTTTGATGCATCTATTTGTGTAATGTTACCTGCGTTATTGTAGTTTAATGTGCTGATAACAGTGCCTTGACGGCCATACTTTGTTAGCTGATTGGTTTTGGTAACTACATATAAATTTCCAAAATTATCGGTATGAATAAGTTTGGCGTTTGTTTTTATACCCTGCACCAAAGCAAACGGATTGGGGTTTTGCGGAGGAACAAACGCACAAAGCAGTATCACACTAAAAACTAACGCGAGCTTTTTCATGAAGGTTGAAATGTTTTTAACGATAACGTATTTCCATCAAAAACCGCATAGGTGTTATACCCCATCCAATCGCCAAGATTTATAAATTGGCTTTGTGGGGTAATGTTTTTTTGCATAGGCAAATGCCTGTGACCAAACACAAAATAATTTACAGCGGTATGCGCTAAAATGCCCTTTGCATAAAGCATTAAATGCTCTTTATCATCGCCATAGTAAACGGCATTTTCGGTAAAGGTGTGCTTTTTACTATTGGCCGAAAACCAATTGGCTATTCCTATGCCAATATTGGGGTGAAAAAATGCGAATACCCTTTGAAAAAAACGATTGCGATAAACACTTAATATAAATTTAAACCATCGTTGCCCAGGGCCTAAACCATCGCCATGTGCAATATGAAAAATTTGATTGTTTAAGGTAATGGTAATTGGCTTACTGTAAACTTTGCAACCTAGTTCTTGCTCTAAATATCCAAACTGCCACAAATCGTGGTTACCATGAAAAATATGTAAACGAATTCCTGCATCACTTAGCTCGGCAAGCTTGCCTAAAAGCCTCGTAAATCCTTTAGGTACAACCGTTTTATACTCAAACCAAAAATCAAACAAATCGCCCACTAAATAAATGTCCGAGGCATTGTGTTTAATGCTATCAAGCCAACTCACAATAAGTTTTTCGCGTGTTAAACTTGCCTCAAAATTGGGAACGCCCAAGTGAAAATCGGAGGCAAAATATGTATGCGTGCGTGTGCTCAAAAAATTAGGCGTGATGTTGGTCGTCAATTAAAAAAACAAAAAGCTCTTTAGGGCCGTGTGCACCTAAAACCAGCGTACGTTCAATATCGGCAGTACGACTTGGACCCGTTACATAACTGAGCATGGCAGGTGTATTGCGGCCATATTTGTTTTTTATTACCTGCATGGCATCCTTCATTTCCATAACTACTTGCGAGGTATGTGCCACCACAATGTGTGTACTTGGTGCAATAGAAATAGCTCTGCCGTTTTTGGTTGAACTTAAAAGTACTGAGCCAATGCGAGCAATTAAACTTTCGCAACCAGTAATGCCTACTTGCGCTTTTTCAATTTGAGCTACATCGTAGTTAAACGTAATGCCGCTCTCCTTTAAATGTTGCTGTATATCGGACTCCCAGCAATGTAAGTTCTTGTATTTTTTACGCTCAATTAGCGTTAAAAGTTTATCAATAAAATCAAACTTATTATCGCAGTAAATAAACTGCCCTTGAGCCTGAGTAAAATTACGAGCAAACGTTTCTAAAATTGGTTCGTGAGCGGGAGGTTGCGTGTAAATATTACTTTCTAAATCAATATTTGCATACATAGCTTTAGACTTGAAAATAAGCGCCTGACGCACCTTTTTCAAGATTTTTTCTTTAGCTGTTGTTGTATTTTGATCTAATGCCACTTGGTAGCAAGGTAAGTTATTTAGGCAAATATATAAATTAAGCACAAAAACCATTCATTACCTTGCATTGCATAATTAACTGTATTTTAGCAGCAGCAAATTTATCCCTCTAAATTATTACTTAAAAATACGGTTGATTAAGAATAATTAAAGACACTACATGCAGCATTGTAACGCAAATAGCACTTGCTTTGACCTATTAATTAAGCTTGGTATGAAAAGATTTATACTCATTTTGTTGTTTGTATTTACATCGGCTCTATCCTTTGCTGATCATTTAGCTGGAGGTAGTATTTCGTATACCAACATTGGTGATAGAAAATGGAAAATTACTTTAAAAATTATAGCTAACTGCCCAACAGCGTTTGCCTTTTGCAGACCAGAAGCCTGCCCAGTAATGGTTATGGTAAAACCAAGCCTGCAATTAAATCCTCCTGGTTCAGAAACTACAGTAAGTCCAAGCTCTATTACAATTAACCTAACCAAAGTTAACATAGAAGATATTAATCAAGTGGAGGTAAACCAACTGGGAGTGATTGCTAAAAACAACTGTACCAACATGGGCCAACAAACGGCTGGCTTTCAAAATCCAAGTTGGGAAGTATACACTTTTGAAGGAGTGTTAGATATGAGTATGCCTTCTCTTAATAACTCTGCATGCAAATATTGGGATATTACATATTCAGATGCTGCACGCCTTTATCCTTCTATAACAAGCTTTGATGCTAATGCTGCTAGCTTTGCACTTAAAACGACACTAAATATTTATCATCAATCATCAGTAGCAAATGGATTAAAGTCAAACTCGCCACAATTAAAAAATCACCCATTGTTTAGAGCATACTCTGGCAATCAAATTTTTTATAACCCCGCTGCAATCGATAAAGATGGTGATTCACTTAGTTATTTTGTTGGACAAGCCTATTCCCAGCAAAATTTGCCCATGACCTATGCAGCCCCATTCAGCAATACTTATCCATTTCCGCTTAACCAAACTGCCGAGCCACATATTAGTTATCCGCAAGGCATCAACCCTTATTTAATTATGGATGGAGCAACAGGTACTTTAAGTTTTAATCCTGTAAATAATAGCGCTAATAGTTTAATTGGATCGGTTGTAATTGGTATTAAACAATGGTCGAAGGATACATTAGGTAATCCGCTATTGGTAGGCATACAAGAGTATGAATTTCCGGTGATGGTGGTTAATAACCAAGACAATAACGGCATAATATTAAAAAACCCGGTGGCTGTAAACAACTCGTTTAAAACAGCCTATACCATGTTGCCAACCGATACGCTTGTGGTAAATATTACTGCTAAAGATCCTGATATTAGTAGCACATCAACCCGAACTGATACTACTAAAATTATTCAAGTATTTATGTCGGATAGTGTTAACACAACCATTACACATATCAACGGAACATCGGCCGAAGATGCCATTGCTATTAAATACACACCTGGCATGGCTAAGCTTAGCACCACACAAACATTTACGGTGTTGGCCGTTGATAATAACTTCCCCATGCAAATGTCGTCAAGACAATTTAAAGTGCGCGTAGTTGATGGTGTTGCTTCGGCCAATATTGCTAAAACTACTGATAACTGTGGCCAAGTTACCATTAGCTATTACAACCCGGTTAATGTAAATAATGTAGTGTGGAATGTAAGCACAATCCCCAATCAATACAATTTATTACCAAACCAAGTGCTCAGTTATACCAGCAGTGCACCTATTAAATTACCCGCTTTTAATGCCATTGGTAAATATTTAGTTAGGCTTACCATTTACAGAAAAGAACCCGAAAATGCTTCGCCTGTTTTTGTGTATGATACCATTACTGTTACTAAACAAACTTATCAAAACCCCGTAAAAGATACTGCTGTTTGTGCAAACTCGCCTGTTGCATTTACTATTTTACCGGGTAATTATTTATGGACCGCACGCCATAAGGAACAACAATTTGATACAACGGGTAATACCTTTAACGATACCGTTTATGCCAATACGGTTTATTATGTGAGTGGCACAGTTACTGATTCGGCCTATGCTGGTTGTGTATTGTTTGATACAGCAACTGTTTGGGTTCAAACTACGCCTGAAACTCATTTAAATACCACCTACGCATTATGTAACAATACGCAGGTAACACTTAAAGCTACCGCACATAATACCAATACGGTGGCTTATGTATGGAACAATAATTTAACTGATTCTGTTATTACCGTTAACCAAACTGGCACTTATTGGGTAACCTTAACTAATGTACAAAACGGTTGTACGTTAACTAAAACTGTTCAGGTAATTGGTGGTTCGTTGGTTAATTTAACTGTTCCCAAAAACGTTACAGCATGCCAAAACGATTCTGTAAAACTATATGCCAATGGTGCCGAAAATTACGTTTGGGAAGAATTAATAAATGGTAATCGTGTTGTTGTATCAAATGATTTAGCCTACTTATTTAAAGCTAACCAAAGCAAGCAAATTTATGTATCGGGCACATCAAACAACCCTATGTATTGCCCTAACCACGATACTATTTTTGTTGAAGTTACCCCAAAACCAAACCTTACTATTAGTGGATTAGCCACTATAAAAAGCAACGATACCACAACCTTTACCATACCGCCAAACCCGCAATACCAAATTACCTGGAGTACACCACGCGGAAGTATTTTATACAGCAATGATACCATGGCCAAAATTACCTGGGATATACACGGGTTTGACACCCTGAGTGTGGCTGCATACCAAACAAATTGTGGCACACTAAAACAAAACAAACAGGTTTCAATTTTTTATGTTGATGGACTTAACACCATGCAACTAAAAGCGAAAATTAAAATTTACCCCAACCCAGCAAATGGTTACCTAAATATTGATTTTGATGATGTTAATGAACCTATTGAGCTTACCGTTTTTAACAACACCATGCAACAAGTTTTGCCAACTTATGTTTTAGATAATAAGCAAAGCAACTATCAATTGCCGGTAAAAACTTTAACTAACGGCCTGTACTTTATAAAATTAAGCGGCAAGCAACAAAGCCTATTTTACAAAATTGTGATAGCTAATTAGCAATAATTATTGGTATTACTTGGGCATTTCATACCTTTGCCCCGCTTTTTATGCATATCGAAGTACTAAAATCTAAAATTCACCGCGTTAAATTAACTCAAACCGAGTTACATTACGTGGGAAGCATTACCATTGACGAGGCGTTGATGGAAGCTGCAAACATGATTGAAAACGAAAAGGTTCAGGTTGTAAACGTTAACAATGGCGAACGACTTGAAACTTACATTATTAAAGGCGAACGCAACAGCGGAGTAATTTGCCTTAACGGCCCTGCTGCACGCAAGGGTTTTGTGGGCGATTACTTGGTAATTATTTCTTACGCATCTATGGATTTTGAAGCGGCTAAGCAATACAAACCAATTGCCATTTACCCTGATAACAACAACAAACTAATCAGTTGAGTAACCAACTAAAAAAAGCCATACAACTGCTTGTCATATTTGGCATTGGCGCAGCCTTTTTGTTTTTTGTATTTAAAGGAACAAATTGGCCAGAGCTTTGGCTTTCGTTTACCCAAGCCAACTACAGTTGGATTGGTTTAGGCTTGGTTATTTCATTAGTTAGCCATTGGCTTAGGGCCTATCGTGCCACCATGCTTTACCAGGCCATGGATTATAAGGTAAGCACTTTAAATAGCTTACATGCCGTAATTATTGGCTATTTTATTAATTACTTTATTCCACGCGGTGGCGAAGTTTCGCGCTGCGCTGCGCTTACCAAAACCAACGATGTGCCTTTAGAGAAAGGCTTAGGCTCTGTTATTACCGAACGCTTGGTTGATATGGTAATGCTGCTTGTTATTTTGGGCTTGGTTTTTTTATTACAGTTTGATGTAATTTTAAACTACATAAATACCAATTTAAATACCGGAAACACGGCAAGCGGAAGTCATTTAAAATTATATTTACTTATAGGCTTTGCCGTTTTTGCAGCCATCGTTTTTATGCTGCGCAAACGTTTTATGCAACTGGCCATTTTTAATTCAATTTTACAAAAGCTTAAGGGCTTTGCGCTTGGTTTAATGAGCATAAGACAAGTAAAACAACCTATACTTTTTGTAGCGTTATCTGCAGGTATTTGGTTGTGTTATATTTTAATGATGTACTTCTGTTTGTTTGCCTTGCCAGCTACATCAAACCTTACATTTGCCCAATGCCTTACCGTATTTGCCATGGGTACCATAGGCATTGTTATACCTGCACCTGGTGCTGGTGCCGGCACTTACCATTTTGCTGTAATGCAAGGCTTATTATTATTTGGTGTAGCCGAAGATGATGGTAAAGCATATGCTACCATAGTACATGGCGCACAAATGATTTTGTTTATTGTACTTGGCACCATTAGTTCGTTTGTGGTAATGCGCAAGCAAAAGCAAAAAGTTGCTTAATTTGTACCCATTATGTCACATCATCAAAGCATTTTATCCAAATTATTTACATCAACCCAAACACTACAACAGCAAGTAAAAGCTTGGCAAAATACTGGTGATAAGGTAGTATTTACTAATGGTTGTTTTGATTTATTGCACCGCGGGCATGTTGACTATTTGGCCAAAGCAGCCGACTGCGGACAGCGTTTAATCATTGGAGTGAATACAGATGCATCGGTAAGAAAATTAAAAGGCCCAAATCGCCCCATACAAGATGAGCAATCGCGTTTACAAATACTGGCTTCGTTACAATGTGTTGATGCTGTTATTTTGTTTGATGAAGAAACCCCATACGAATTAATATCATTGCTACAGCCTGATGTTTTAGTTAAGGGTAGCGATTACACCCCTGAAAATATTGTAGGGTATGATGTGGTTACAGCCAAGGGCGGTGAAGTAAAGACAATAGATTTTATTCCTGGTTTTAGCACCAGCGGTATTGAGCGTAAAATAAAAAATAGCTAAACCTTTTTAAAGCATTTTTGTTTAATGCTTGATGAACAATCAACCCATTTCTATTTTTTGGTTTAGGCGCGATTTAAGATTGCACGATAATGCTGGTTTTTACCATGCATTAAAAAGCGGATTACCCGTGTTGCCTATTTTTATTTTCGACCCACAGATACTTGATAAACTAAGCAACAAGTCCGATAAGCGCGTTACGTTTATACACCAACAATTGCATAAACTTAAACAAGAGCTTACAGCGCTTGGTAGTGATTTGCTGGTGCAATACGCCACACCACAGCAAGCATGGCAAAATATAATTAAACAATACGATGTTAAGCAAGTATACACCAACCACGATTATGAGCCTTATGCCATAAAACGCGATAAGGAAATTGGTGAGTTATTAGCCTTAAAACAAATTGGATTTAATAGTTATAAAGACCAATGCATTTTTGAGCACAACGAGGTGCTTAAAGACGATGGAAAACCATACACTGTTTTTACTCCGTATAGCAAAAAGTGGAAGGCTAAACTCAATACATTTTATGTAAAAGCTTACCCCAACCAAAAGTACTTTAATAACTTGGTAAAGGTTGATAAACCAGGTGCAATGCCAAGCTTAGCAAGCATGGGATTTGAGCCATCATCGTTTTTATTTCCGAGTACCGAAGTGGCACAAAGCATTATAAAAAATTACGATAAAACACGCGATTTTCCGGGCATTGTTGGCACATCAAAACTGGGTATACACTTTAGGTTTGGCACCATTAGCATTCGCGAAAAAGCAAGAAAAGCGCTTGAGCTCAATCAAACTTATTTAAACGAACTTATTTGGCGCGACTTTTACATGCAAATTTTAGCACATTTTCCGCATGTTACCCAAGGTGCTTTTAGGCCCGAATATGATTTAATTGAATGGCGAAATAATGAAAAAGAATTTGATGCATTTTGCCAAGGTAAAACAGGTTACCCCATTGTAGATGCGGGTATGCGTGAGTTAAACACCACAGGTTACATGCACAACCGTGTACGCATGATTGTAGCCAGTTTTTTAACCAAGCACTTATTAATTGATTGGCGTTGGGGCGAGGCTTACTTTGCCGAAAAACTGTTGGATTTTGATTTAAGTGCCAACAACGGTGGCTGGCAGTGGGCAGCAGGTTGTGGTACAGATGCCGCACCATACTTTAGGGTATTTAATCCTTACCTGCAAACCGAACGATTTGATAAACAACTTACTTACATTAAAAAATGGGTGCCCGAAGTAGGAACAGCAAGCTACCCCAAACCTATTGTTGACCACGATTTTGCACGCAAACGCTGTTTAGAAGTTTACAAAACAGGATTGGCTAAAAAATAAAAAAGCCCCGCCCCGAGTACTCGGGGGCGGGACTACTTTTTACAGATGAATTAATTTGGTTTGTTAAGCGCATCAGCAATTTGCTGCATATACATGGGTGCAACACTTTTACCGAGGTAAAATAGATTTACAAAGCCTATTACACCAGAGCCTGTTAACACATACTTTAAATCGTTAGTTGAATTGTTAAGTACATTACCCACACCAAGACCCAAAGCTAATCCCGTTGGCACTGCAGAAACAGCGGTAATCCAATTTGTTTGTCTAAATTTTTTGATGGCTAATTGGGCTTTTTTATTACCACTTGCCATTGCTTTAATTTGACGCATTGGTATTTTTTGATTGCCATGATAAAAACTAGGATTGTTGAACATGTTCTTTTTAACATAAACAGAATCGAAAACTTGAGCGTTTGAATGAACACTCAGAAAAAGCAATACAATAACAGATAAGAATACTCTAGTTGTTGTTTTCATATTTTTACAAGATTTAAAGTTTAACGCACAAAACAGAAAAAAGGATATATTAAAACATTATAACCTCTCATTGAAAATGATAACATGATGCTGTTTTATTACAAAAGCGAAATAACTTTATTAAAAAAAACATTTTATAATGCATTATGCATTATTTTTTAGTTGATTAAATACTGTAAATTGCTTCTTTATTAACTTAATTAAAGTTCATATGAATTGGACAAATTTTTCATGTTCTAACTACGCTCAAAGGGCAGAACTAACAGAACGTTTCCGTAACAATAACATCAGTAACAACCCAATTGCCGAGTGTTTTGATGGCGATGCAATTAAAGACATACTTAACCAAGATGGATGTGTAGATATTAGATTTTACTTTGGATTAGATATAGAAAACAAATTATGTTTAGTAATTACAGGTGTAGATGCAAATGGGAATGATTTATACGATGGCTTACTTGCGGAACATGGATATAAATGCCCACTTCAATGTTCTAGTATGAATCCACTGAATCTTACCTGATGTTAGACTACTATGGTATTATAAGTTCTTTACTATGCCTTATTCCATTTACCTATTTCATAATTAATCGTATATATTCACAAGATTCTATTTGGGTACTTGTTTATCTTATTTATGCAATAACTATAGAAATATTATCCATTACAGACGATATTTTCAAATTGGGAATTATGCCCTATTACAGTATATTCTTAAGTTTCTCCATAGAAATAGCAATACTGTATAGCATGTATTATATGTGGAGTAAGAATTATCGTGTATTGATTATAGCATTCCTAAATACTATATATTGGTGTTACTGTCTTTTTTCTATAGAAAACCTAAAAATAGATTTAGTCTTAGGTTGGTGTTTAATATTTGAATTATTGACTGGAGTATATTTATTAATTACAAATAGAAGATGGCTATTTAATTGGCAAATTTATATTGTACTTGCTTTCTTATTTTATCAGACAACTGCATTTTTTTGTTTCGGCTTTATTACATTATACATGCAAGTTGATACTACATTAGGTCAGTTTCTACAAGGTTTCTCAAATATCGGTCTATATACCATCATCACATTAGGCTTAATACAATGCAAGAAACAATTATCAGTTCAATAATACTAGCAGTAGTTACTCTGGTAATTGCATTTACGTTTATACTTATTATAGTAAGGCGGGTGGTTAACGAACGAGAGAAAACCCAAAACGAGATATACAGTACAATTCTAAAAACACAAGAAACCGAGCGAGAAAAAATTGCCTCCGAAATACACGATACCCTTGGTGCATACCTTACTTCAAGCAACTTAATTGTAGAAACCCTAAAAACAAAAAACCTACAACAATCTGTGATGGAAAACGCTGTAAAACAACTAGAGAGCAACCTATACAATATTGGACAAATAACAAGAAAAGCAACTAATCTGTTAGCCCCGCCCACTTTGTTGCGTTATGGCCTACAAGGTGTTTTAAACGAATATCAAAATCAATTTAAATCTATTGTTGAATTCAAAATTCTATATCAAATACAAGAGCCACTTGGTCATTTATTCCAAATTAATTTATACCGAATAATAAACGAAATTGTAAACAACTCGATTAAACATGCAAAAGCTAAAACCATTTTTATTAACCTAACATTAGTTGAAAAAAAACTGCACTTACACATTGGCGATGATGGAATAGGGTTTGACTACCAACAAGCCAAAAAACAAGGTACTTCTGGATTAATTAATATAGAAAATAGATGTAAAATATTGAATGCAAACCTAAGTGTAAAAACCAGTTTAAATAATGGTTGCCATTACAGCATTATCATTTTAATCAATGAATAACAATTTAAAAATAGCAATTTTAGACGATCACCCTGTTGTACTTGATGGTTTGTACTCCTTTTTAAAGGGTAACTTTCCCTACTTTGAAATAAGCACATACAACAATATTGATTCGTTTAAAAACCATTTAAACATTGAAAAAATAGATATTCTAATTTTAGATTTAAGAATACATACTGTAGATAGCAGCATTGAATTAATTAAGTATTTAAAAATAGCATGTCCTAATCTTAAACTAATTGTATTTACCTCCTTTGTTAATAGCTCATATGTAAACGAATGTGTTGAGCTTGGTATAAACTCATACATAAGTAAAGACTCTCCCATTATAAATATAAAAAAGGCTATTGAGGCACTGGTTTTAGGTAATAACTATTACGATGAAGAGATTAACAGCTTGATTAGAAAAACCAAAATAACACAAGTAAATAATAATAAGAAAGATTTGCTGTCGAAGAGAGAAATGGAAATTATATTTTTCTTATCATTAGGGATGAACTCTACTCAAATAGCAGAAAAACTAAGCATCTCTAAAAATACTGTACGCACACATAGGCAGAATATTTTAGAAAAGACGGGATGTTCCAATAAATTCGATTTGATACAATACGTTCAAAAACACTACAATTTCAGTTAATAAAAAAATCCGCCCCAAATCGAGTTCGGGGCGGATTTAATAATGTTTTATGCAAGCTTATTTTTTAGAGCTGCAGCATGATTTTTTTCCGGTTGATTTACCACAAGATTTTTTCTCGCTAGGTGCGCAGTTTTTCTCTGCTTTTTTAGGAGCTTCTGTTGGTAATGCGTCTTCGTTAGTTGTAGGAGGTACTACTTTAACTTCTTCTTTGGTTGCTTTTGCCTTTGGCGCATTTTGCGCAGGAGCAACTGTTTGTGCATTTGTGTTTAAGCATAAAAAGCCTACAAATGCTGCTAATACTACTAATTTTTTCATGGTATTAAATGACTTTAAATATTACAACTAAGGTAACGAATATTATTGATAATTAGTGTTATCCAATTACAATTCGGCTAAAACCGTGCGGCCGCCTTTTACAACTTGGTTTAATTGCACATTTACTTTAGTACCAACAGGCACATAAATATCTACCCTCGAACCAAATTTAATAAAACCCATCTCATCAGCTTGTGCTACATATTGTCCTTCTTTTACATACCAAACAATGCGTTTTGCTAATGCACCTGCAATTTGACGGAACAGCACTTCAACACCACTTTTGTTTTCAATTACAGTAGTAGTACGTTCGTTTTCGGTTGATGATTTTGGATGCCAAGCTACCAAATATAAACCTGGGTGATACTTAAAGTATTTTACTAAACCACCTACAGGGTTGCGGTTTACATGCACATTAAATGGCGACATGAAAACAGAAATTTGTAAGCGTTTGCCTTTAAAATATTCAGTTTCTTCCACCTCTTCAATTACCACAACTTTACCATCGGCAGGAGAAATAACTAAGTTTTCGCCAAGCGTTGGGGTAATACCTGGGTTGCGGAAAAACTGCAACACAATAATGAGTAATACCAACGAAATGCCAATTACAATGTTTTGCACCAATATAAAATCAGGCATTAAAAACTGAACGCCTGCATTAAGTGCAAACAATACCAATAAGGTAATTAAAATGGTGGCTTTGCCTTCTTTGTGTAACATAAATTTTATTTTAAAAAAATTGCCACAGATTTCACCTTGAGTGTAACCTGTGGCAATTGCAATTTAACTTTTAAACGCCAAACTTACCGCGTAGTTTTTCAACTTCGGCAACTTTGCCTATAGATACTACATAAGCAGCAATACGCATGCTAATGTTATATTTTTGTGATGCTGCATAAACAGCTTCAAAAGCAGTTTTCATTACACGGTCAGCTCTGCGGTTTACGCGCTCTTCTGTCCAGAAATAACCCAAACGATTTTGAACCCACTCAAAGTAACTTACGGTTACACCACCTGCATTAGCTAAAATATCAGGCACAACCATAATTCCTTTTTTGTTTAAAATTTCATCAGCACCAGCTACTGTAGGGCCATTTGCGCCTTCTACAATTAATTTAGCTTTTATGCGATCTGCGTTTTCTGCAGTAATTTGGTTTTCCATAGCAGCAGGAACCAAAACAGTTACATCCAGCTCTAACAATTGCTCGTTGCTGATGCGCTCTGCTTTAAATCCTTCTAATGTTCCACCGTTGCTATCGCGATATGCAATGGCAGCTTCAATATCAATACCTTCAGCATTGTAGTATCCGCCAGTAACATCACTAATGGCAAGCACTTTCATGCCTTGCATTTGTAATAATTTAGCCGAGATAGAACCTACATTACCAAAACCTTGAACTGCACAAGTGCAACCAACTGGGTTAATACCTAATTTAGATAATGCACTGCGGGTTGATACCATAACACCACGACCTGTTGCTTCAACACGTCCTAATGAACCACCTAATACCAATGGTTTACCAGTAACTACGGCAGGAGAAGAGTAACCAACTAATTTAGAATACTCGTCCATAATCCAAGCCATTTCTTGTTGGCCAGTTCCCATATCAGGAGCAGGAATATCTTTATCAGGACCAAATACGTCAACCATCAAATCGGTGTAAGCACGTGTTAAACGCTCTAACTCACCTTTTGATAATTTACGAGGATCACATTTGATACCACCTTTACCACCGCCATAAGGAATACCTACTACGGCACATTTCCACGTCATCCAAGCAGCTAGTGCTTTTACTTCGTCAAGGTTTACATCCATACTATAACGGATACCACCTTTTGATGGGCCAAGGTTTGCATTATGTACCACGCGGAATCCTTCAAATACTTGAACAGATCCGTTATCCATGGTAACCGGAATTGAAACAATTACTGCTTTTTGTGGCGATTTTAGGACGTTATACGATCCTTCATCTAAACCAATAATACGTGCAGCTTCGTCAAAGCGCGACATCATCGACTCAAACGGATTGTCGTTGCTGTGTGTGGCTGTTTTTTCTGACATGACTTTAAATATTTTTTTTGTAAGCAGGGCAAATGTAGCAAAAGCCCCGTGTTTAGCAAATTACAGTTTTATATTGTAGCTAAGTCGAACCTAACCAAACTACTAAATGCAGAAACGCGTGTGTTTAACTCTTCGTCAGTTAAATTCATAATACGCTCTGTGCCAAATTTCTCAACACAAAAACTAGCCATTGCCGAACCATATATGATGGCATTTTTCATGTTAGCAAAACTTATGTCATTTGTTTTTGCCAAATAACCAATAAAGCCACCGGCAAAAGTATCACCAGCACCTGTTGGATCAAAAACTTCTTCTAGTGGTAATGCAGGTGCAAAAAACACTTCTTTACCATGGAATAATAATGCGCCATTCTCGCCCTTTTTAATAATTAAATATTTAGGACCCATAGCTTGAATTTTAGCTGCTGCTTTTACCAACGAGTACTCTCCAGATAATTGACGAGCTTCTTCATCGTTAATGGTTAATACATCAACCATAGCAATTGTTTTTTTCAAGTCATCCAATGCAATTTCCATCCAAAAATTCATGGTATCCATTACAATTAGTTTTGGGCGCTTAGTTAAACGGTTCATAACCGTTTGCTGAACAGCTGGAGTTAAGTTGCCTAACATTAAATATTCGCAATCTTGGTATGATGCTGGAATGATAGGATCAAAATCGCCCAACACGTTAAGTTCAGTAACTAAAGTATCGCGGCTGTTCATATCGGTGTGATATTTACCACTCCAAAAAAACGATTTTTCGCCTTGCTTAATTTGTAAGCCTTCGGTATCCACACCTTTGTTTTGAAGTGTTTGGATAAACTCATTGGGGAAATCTTCGCCAACTACAGCTACCAATTTTGATTGTTTTGTGAAGTAACTTGCCGCTAAACTAATGTATGAAGCAGCTCCACCGATAATTTTATCGGTTTTTCCGAAGGGGGTTTCAATGGCATCAAATGCCACACTACCAACAACTAATAAACTCATGTAAAATATTTTTAAAAAATTTTTGCAGCAAATATTGCATTTTTAATTTTAACAAACTAACATTGCATCCCGTTTCAGCAACAAAGTTACTAAACGGAACTAACCAAATTCCTTGATAGCTCAGCTGGTTAGAGCGACTGACTGTTAATCAGTAGGTCCCTGGTTCGAGTCCAGGTCAGGGAGCAAAAGCCAATCAGCAATGATTGGCTTTTTTGTTTTATGCCCTCTTTATCAGTATCTATTCTTCTTGCACTTGAGGTAGTAATCATTGTCTATTAGCCACACCAGTATTATAACTTGGTTGCCTAATGGTAAATTACATTTAAAATTAGCTAAGTGCTAAACTAATTAAAGTTAAGGTATTTGGCATATGTTTAATAGCTAAATAATACCGAGGTACTAGGTACTTATCTTGTTTGCTATCGAACCCAAATCAATTATATTTACCAAAAATTATACGCTAAATGTATAGATTGACAAAGCCATTACTCCTGATTTTTTGGATATTTACATACGCGTATCCCTCGTCAGCCAGAACAGTTTTGCTGCTGAATGAGGAAAACGGCTTGGGTAATGTAGAAGTAAAGGCAGTTACTAAAGATAAATATGGCTGTATTTGGGTTGCTACTAAACGTGGTTTGTACACATATGATGGTTCCATTTTTAGACTTTTTCCTACACTTGAAAAACAGAATATACACGCCCTTTTATTTGATAGTAGCCGAAATTATTTATGGGTAGGTACAGAACATGGACTGAAATACATAGACTGTAATAACAGGGCTGTGTTTTCCTATTACGGCAACAGTAGTGAACAAAACGCAGCAATCAGTATTGCCGAGTTTAAAGGCCAAATTGTGATAGGATTTAGAAACAATTTAATACTTAGCATATTACCCAACTTTAAGCCTAAAGTTTTATATAGGTTTACCCAAAAACAATTAAAAAAAAACACGCTGCATATTGATAAAAATGGCCATATTTTGGCCTATTTTGAACCCACCAGAGAATTGGTTGGTGTAGATATTTTTACCGCTAAAGCCATTTCTGTGCACAACTCACACCCAAACCAATCAATACACTTGGTATATAGCATTAATGACCAATATTATGTAGGCGGTGTTGATAAAGGAATATGGAGAGTGGGTTCGGACAATAAAATGCTTAAAGCAATAGATACTTTAAATCTCATACAACAAGATTTAGAGGTTATGCTTGAACACCATCAATCAATTTATTTTGCGTATAGAAACGAAACAGCAATTTATGAGCTTAAAACTAACACTAGCGAACTAACTAATTTATCAAAAAACAACAAGGCTATTTTTACCAATAAGCGCATCAATTGTTTGTATGCAGACGAGCATAATATACTTTGGATTGGAACAGACAAGGGCTTAATTATGATGGTGCCCGAAAAGCCTAAACCCCATTTTAAAAAATTATTTTGGAACCAAAAAAATCGGGTAAGTACGCGGCAAATCATCGAAGATTCATATGGAAATATAATTATTGCAAGCTACGCGGGTTTGATTGTTTTAAACCCTAAAACCAATCAATACACCAAGTTAGATTCTGTATTATACAAAGGCAAAAAAAATCCATTTTGGCAACGCTCTTTATTACTATATAACGACACTACACTTTACACCGGAAGTGACGCTTCCGTATTTTTTAAACTAAATCCACGGATAAAAAATACTGCAACTAATATTCAAAATAAAGTAGAGTGTCCGGGCCAAGGTTCAACATTATCTTTGGCTAAAGATGATAAAGGAAAGGTTTGGTTAGGTACAGAAAATGGTTTGGTTTCATACGAACCTAGTAGCAATCAATTTGTATGTCATCAGAAAAACAAATTTGATGTTGGCAGCACAACTGTAAAAGATATTGTTATGCTGCCCAACAAAAAGCAATTTTGGGCAGGTACTGAAAATGGCATTTTTCTGATTGATGTTAACTTGGGCATTTTAAAGCATTTTAACGAAAACTCAACCCCTGCGTTAAGCAGTAACAATATAAATGTAATACGTATTGATTCAAGAGGGAATATTTGGATTGGAACAGAGGACTCGGGAGTAAATGTGCTTTCGGCAAATTTTAAAACAGTAAACACCATTTCAAAAGAAGACGGGTTGAGCAACAATGAAGTGTATAATATTTTATGGCAAGACTCCGATGCCGTTTGGATAAGCACTTACAACGGGCTAAATTATTATCAAACCCAAACTCAAACCGTGCTTTCTTATTTTGAAAAAGATGGCATTGCTAATAATGAGTTTAACCAAAACTCAGCCTTTAAGAGCAATGATGGAACGTTTTACTTTGGAGGTATAAATGGTATTACTTATTTTAAAATGCCTAAATTTAATTTACAGGTTAATCCTTTTAAGCTGTTTATTTCGGGTGTTTCCAAGTGGGAAAAAAGCAGCGGAAAAATAATCGGTGTAAATTACAAAGCCACAAAACAAATAGTAATGGAACCTGGCGACAACTTACTCACGTTTTCGTTTGGGGCAAGTGATTATTCTGATTTAGGTTTATACAACTATTTATACAAAATTGAAGGGTTACATGATAATTGGGTATCTATTGGCAAGCAGCCAATTTTAAGGCTTGAAAGTTTAAAAGAAGGGAAATACAACCTGTATGTAAAAGCAATAAAAGGCAAACAAGGAGAAGAATCGATAAACACAGAGATAATACAATTGCATTTTAAACAGTACTTCTATCAAAGCACTTGGTTTTACATTGCATTAAGTTTAATGATAGGCTTGTTGCTTTATTTTTACTTCACTAATCAACTAAAAAACCAGAAAAAACTAGAATCACTTAGGGTACAAATTGCAAGCAACTTGCACGATGATGTTGGAAGCACCCTAACCAGAATTACCTTACTGGCAGATAGGCTTATTTACCAAACTAATAAAAACAACGAAATGCAATCGAGGCTAAAAAAGGTAGCTGAACTTAGTAGGTCTGCTAACTCGGCCATGAGTGATGTATTGTGGTCTATTGATGCCCGAAACGACATTACCATTAGCCTAACCGATAGGATGCGAGAACATGCAGAAGACCTTTTGGTGGCCAAAGGAATTGAAACAACCATAGATTTTTATGGCGTAGAATTAACAGAAAAACTCTCGCCACATTTTAGGCAACAACTGTTTTTAATTTACAAAGAAATTATTAATAACATAACCAAACACAGCGAAGCCAACGAGGTAAGTATTGTATACAAACAAGCTAAAAAAACATTTTTACTTCATGTAAAAAACAATGGTGCAATTAAAAAGGATGATTCAATTATAACAGGCCAAGGTTTGCGTAACATTGAAATGCGAGCCGAGTTAATTAAAGCATACGCAACCATAAAAAAAGATGAAAAGAATTTTGAAGTTACCGTATCAAACGAATATTTGCAAAATACAAAAGGTGCTAAATTAGCATAAAGATTGAACGTATTGAACAATACCTTAAACCCAAAATGGAGAAAATTAAATTAGCTATTATTGAAGATATCCTTGATATTAGAGAGGGTTTACAAGACTATTTCGACCAACAAGAAGAAACAGAATGCATTATTGTGAGCAATAGTATGGAGGACTTTTTTGAAAAAGCTGAATTTAATGCAAAGCCTAATTTGGTACTTACCGATATTGGCCTACCGGGTTTAAATGGTATTGAAGGAATGAAAAAGATAAAAAATCAATGGCCAGACATTGACATAATAATGCTAACAGTGTTTAAGGATAACGATAAAATTTTTAAATCTATTTGCGCAGGTGCCACTGGCTATTTATTAAAAGACACCCCTTTGCCCGAAGTTAAAAGGGCTGTAATAGAAATTACCAACGGTGGAAGTTACATGACACCCTCTATTGCCAGAAGGGTAATGGAATATTTTGCGCCTGTAAAAACAGAAAACGAAGAAGCTGCACTTACGCAAAAAGAGAAACAAATAATTATGGCCTTAACCGAAGGCTTAAGCTACAAAATGATTGGCGAAAAACTATTAATAAGTATTGACACCGTTAGATTTCATATTAAAAATATATACCGCAAACTGCAAGTAAACAGTAAAACAGAGGTAATTAGCAAAGCCCTAAAAGGAGAAATTTAGTACTTTATCTGTAATTAAATATTAACTGTTAGAATAAAACTACAGTAAAATTTGTTTGAGCAAACATACCAAACAGCCCTATTTTACTGATACCACATGTAAATGTGGGTTGTTGTGCCTTCTCATAATAAATAACTTCGGAGATTATTTATTAAATAAATTATGAGAAAACCGCTACAAACAAAATCGTTGCGACCCTATGCAATGGTCTGTGTAATGCTATTTTTGCTATTTGCAACCAAAAGTACATATGCACAGTTAAAGGGCACTATTGATGTGCCATCTGCAAACTACCCGAGTATTCGTTCAGTGGTAGATTCGTTAAACCTCTATGGCGTTGGCCTAGGTGGTGTTGCCTTTCAGGTTACTGCTGGATATACAGAAACTGCACCCGCAGGGGGAATTCAACTTACTGCTAGTGGTACTGTAAACAATCCTATTACCATCAGAAGAAACCCAACCACTTCAGGGCAAAACCCAATTATTACTGCACAAGTTGGTACTACAACCAACCTGGATGGTGTATTTTTCTTGTTAGGTTCAGATTATATAACAATTGATGGAATTGATATTCAAGAAAGCGCTGCCAATACAACTGCAACCACCCAAATGGAATTTGGATATGCATTACTTAACCGCAATGCTTCAGCTCCTTTTGATGGATGTATGAACAACACTATTAAAAACTGTTCTGTTACGTTAAACAAAACAAACACAGCTACCAGAGGTATTTATGCAAACCACCATGTAGTTAATAGCGTTAATGGATTAACCCTAACATCTAGCGCAGATGCTCACAGTTTTAATAAGTTTTATGCAAATAAAATTCAAAATTGCTTTAACGGTATTTTTATCAATGGATTTGATGACCCAATCAGTCCTTATGCCTTTAAAGATAAAGGAAATGATGTAGGAGGAAACTCATACGCCACAGCCGATACAATTACAAACTATGGAACGGCTGGTTCATACGGTATTTTTATTACTAACCAAACCAGTGTTAATGCATCTTATAATTTTGTAAACAACACACTAAATGGCGGAGCTGCGGCTACAGGAGCACTAACAGGTATTTATGTAATTGGATCAAGCGCACTTTACCCAGACCTTTCAGGCAATTCTAATGTTTCGTTTAATACCGTTAACCTTTCTGTAGCTTCTGGAAGTGGTTTAATGACTTGTATTGACGTTGAAAATTTTGATGGAAACCTATCCGTTTTAAACAACAACATTAGCTGGAACAACTTGGCTACAACCACTGGAACCATGAATGGAATATATGTTGGTCACTCAACCAACACTGTTACTCCTGGTACACTTAATTTTAAAAACAATGTGGCTCAAAATATCACATTTGCTAGTACAACTGCAACATGTAATGTATTGGCTGTTTTGGGGGCAACACAATCTACACAAGATATTAGTGGAAATACAGTAACCAACGTAACTAGAAATGCAACTACCACTGGTGCAACTTATTTACTAAGATCTGGCTCAATACCAGGTGGCTTAGCAGGCGGTACGACAAGCAACATATACAACAATACCGTACAAAACATTACGGCAAATAACTCTGGAACATCATCAATGTATGCGTTGTATGCGACTGGTAATTATACAGCTGCGGTATATAATAACATCATAGAAAACATTAGGGCTCCAAA
>CAZJHS010000004.1:0-24967 GCA_964545895.1 uncultured Chitinophaga sp.
TAAAGTTATTATAGGATTTAATTTAAAAACTGTAAACTTATTTTAGGACGATACACCACTCGGGGTCGGGCTTTACTTTACAAGCCCTATCTCGTTCCTCACTTCGGGGCTTTCCACTTCAATCCCTAAGCCGAGTATTGGGTTCTCCAAAAGAGGTATTTTTTATAGATATATTTTTGAAGTAATTTAGAATATCAATTTCAGAATTTGAATGAAGAATTATTGCAATTATGATAATTAAATAGAGGGCATATAACTATAAGAACTCATAATCACCTTTAATGATTTGAAGTGGTTACCTTTCTTTAAATAGTTCAATACAAGTACCGTCTAGGGAAGACATTTCTTTTAGATCCTCCTTTACCCACTTCTCATAGATAGAAATTTTTGTAACATTAAACTTCATATTTTGGTTAACTATATATCTGTGGCAATCATCAATACTGTTCATTAATGTATACTCTTGAGCTGTAGTTATATTAACTAGTGTGACCTTTTCAGCACTTAGCTCTTTAATTAAGTCAAAGTTCTGCAGTAATTCTGATTTGGTAAAATCTTGTATGTGTAACTTTTTCATGTAAGCAAAATATTTACTTTGTTTCCTATTAAATTGGTATTCTAGGTTAATGGCTTTAAAATTCAATTGATGTTTTGAGAATACGAGTATTGCTTGTATAAGTCTATTTCATGAGATTAGCAATGACTTCAGAGTGAATTAGAACGTGACAATTTCTGTATCATAATCTGTTCTGAGAATTTCTTTTTGATAAAGAATCAAATTTCCGAAACTCTTCTTCCTTATTGATTTTATCATGTTCTAGCAATTTTGCTCTTTCAGTTTCATATAGATTCCATGAATTCATATCAGTTATTGTATATACGTAATGTCGATAAAAATCTTTCCAATTAGAGTAACTTTCTTTAAGCGGATAAATTTCCACATAATCAACCTGAATATTAGATGGACTTCTCCAACGGTAAATACTTTCTTTGGCTGCTTTTAGTATTTGGCCTTTTTTCAGTTTATTATATGGTAATTCATCCCAATCTTGAACTGTATAATAAATGTATTTACTTTTATTGTATATATTAGGTTTTCCGAATGTATTAATTAAATCATCAAGTATAAAGTATTCATTACTTGTTTCCACTCTAGCTAATCTATTACGGTAGAAGTATAAATAAAATGTTTTCCAGCTTAAAATATGAAGTAGGCCATTCATATATGTCCGATGTTTGAAGCTGCCAAGGCTATATTTATCTATACTATCTCCAAATTTTATTCCACGAAATCCATTGATCGAATCGATATTCCGATAATTACTCAATGGTAAATTTCTGTTACCGAATGCTTGTATAACACTATCAAGCGAAATTTTTACGATAACATTTTCTTTCCTTTGTACACTATCATTATTTTTTTCTGCGCTATTTCCAATAGGATTTTGTGTACAAGAGGTTAGTACTATAGTTACTAATAAAAGGTAAAGCACTTTGTAAGGTTTGATTGTTTTATTTGCCATAATATTTATCTATGAAAGACTATTTATGTAATTATAATTGTTTCGTATGAATTTAAAGGATCCTAAATTAATAAATTTATGTTATACATAATCGTCATCATCTAGAAATTAATAAAATCTGCATTCTTCTTATTTCTGAAATTCATAGCTAAGATAGTACCATCTACCATCTTTAGATAGTGCAAATTTTATTTCATTAATTTTCACCGCTACCGCGCGATTGTATCACGAAGTGACTGTAAGCAATTAACCTAAATCCTTTATTGTGTAAAAGCTGCGGAGGATTTTTTCTTTTCTCCCATAAATACGTATGTTTGAGTAAACACTACTATTGATGAAAAACATATACTTAATTATTGCGGTGCTGTTTGTATTTGCATCTTGTAAAAAAGAAGAAACACCTGCGCCACAAAACACCAACAACACCCCTACCGATACGGTAGAAAAACTTATTCAAATTAATACTTCGTTTGGCACCATGTATATGTGGTTGTACAAAGAAACACCATTGCATCGTGCTAACTTTTTAGGTTTGGCTGATACTAATTATTTTGATAATACTACGTTTCATCGAATCATTACCAATTTTATGATTCAGGGTGGAGATCCTAACTCAAAAGATACGATTACAACCAATGATGGACAAGGTGGACCAGGTTATACCATTCCTGCAGAAATTGATACAAGTAAACACCGTCATGCACGTGGCGAGGTTGCAGCAGCTCGTTTGGGTAATGCCCAAAATCCACTAAAGGCATCAAGTGGTTCGCAATTTTACATTTGCCATTCTACATCGGGTACTAAACATTTAGATAATGAATACACCGTGTTTGGTAAAATTATCAGTGGTATTCAGGTGGTTGATTCTATTGTTATTCAACCTAAAAATACTACCACCAACCGACCACTTACTGATATTAAAATGGACATAAATGTGATTGAAAAAACACGCCAACAATTGCGCACAGAGTTTAACTTTGAAGCCAACTAATGCAACATTTTGTTTCTCCATTTTTAAATAAAGAATTTACGGTTAAAACCAGCCGCAGCGGTGGTGCAGGCGGACAAAATGTAAACAAGGTTGCTACCAAAGTATTGCTTGAATTTAACATCCAATACTCGCTACTATTAACAGAAGAAGAGCGTACTATTTTACTGGAGAAATTAGCCGATAAACTTACAACAGATGGTGCATTACAAATTGTTGCACAAACAGAACGCAGCCAATTGGCCAACAAAGAAATTGCATTTAAAAAAATGTATCAATTGCTGAATAAGTGTTTTGTAGTGCGAAAAAAACGTAAGGCTACCAAACCCACAAAATCATCGGTGCAAGAAAGATTAACGGGTAAAAAACGTGATGCAGAAATTAAGTTGATGAGAAAGAAGATTCTTTAGAATTACATTGACTTTAAAAACAGGCTAAAGGTAAGTGATACGGTGGTTTTATGGCTTTGTGGTTATGAATGTTGAGTGCTTAATCAGATGTTAATGTTTCATTTAGATAACCACAACGAACACAACGATTGACTTTGTCATTTTAGATATTTACGGCAAAAGACTTTTTCTTGTGTACTTTGTGAAAAAACTTAGTGCTCCTAGTGGTAAAGGATGATCACAGCATAACAGAGAAATTTTGAATACAACTTCCAATCTCTAACCTCCTGCCTCCAACACTACTTCCCCGAAAGTGCCTTTACTTCACGTTGCATATTTTGCATAGTAATAAAAGGTCCTTCGGCAATAAACAAATTAATAATCCAATTAGGAATATGCCCAGCTGGGTCGAAAAAAAGTTCGTATTCGCCTTTGGTTTTTCCGTTGGGCAATGAAGTAAAACGCCAAGTAGCTTTGCCATTTTTAACACGCACATTTCCCATTAATTCGCTGCCGTAATCGGGCAATGTGTGCGAATGCATCCAATAAGTTCCATCGGCTTGTTTGGATAATTTAGTGCTTGAGTATTGGTCTCTGTCATCAACAGGCCAAGGAGCATCGGTAATGTGGTAATAAATAACTTCGGTGGTTGATACTTGTTTTACCAATACACTTTTTTTGCATTTGTAAATCCAATTGGAATAATGACTCACATTCATGGCCACTTTTAACACTTGCTCAACAGGTGCATCAAAAACAACTTCGGCCCTAATTCCCTTAACCGGGTAATTAGCTACTTGTGCTGTGTAAACTTGTATAGTTGAATTTGCGCGAACCTTTTGCCAAGTAACACCTGGTGCACTTGAGCCAAACCAGCTTACAAAAAACAGAAGTAATAGTTGTGTTTTCAAACAGTGGTATATGATTAGTAAAACAAGAATACTACGTTTTTGTTTAAAGCCAAATAAAAAGCGGCTGCTACCTAAGTAACAGCCGCTTTCTTGCTTATCTATCTAATTAATGTTAATACTTAATTAATTTAATAGTTTGTTGGTTAGATCCACCTTCAATTCGAACAAAATAAACACCTGCACTAAGACTATCTAGGCATGTAAACAAATTGTTTAATTCCTCTACTTGTTGTTGGGTAGTTACTTCAAGTGTATTTTGACCTAACACTTTACCATTTACATCAACCAATGTTAATACAAGCACCTCGCCTTTGTTGGCAGCTAGTGTTAAGTTAACATTTTTATTAAATGGATTTGGATATACGCTTGAGCTAACCAATTTATTTTGCTCGGCAGTAATAGAAACTATACCCGACTCTTTTGATTGATTATCCATATCAACTGCACGTAAGCGGTAGTATACTGCACCAACTTGTTGTGTTAATACAACCTCTTTATCGGTGTATGCATAGTTGGTTTTAATATTACTATTACCTGCAGCTTTAACTTTACCTATTGGTGCAAATGTTGCTCCATCAAACGAACGCTCAACCACAAAATAAGCACTGTTACGTTCGGTAGCGGTTGTCCAAGTTACATAAGGATAATTGGCTTTATTAGCTACCTGTAAACTTACAAGTTCAACTGGTAATGGATTATTAATATTTGTACCTGTAAATACATTTAACTTAGCTATTCCTGTTACCGTTAAAATATTGCGTGTAGCATCAATTTGTGTAGTATCTGTTGACCAACCGGTAGTGGTATTATACTTAGCCAATTTTAACAACGACTTAGTACTTACGTTACCCATCCAAATATCTTTAAAGTAGTATCTCATGGTATAATTATAGTTACCATTGGTACCATCTAATTTGGTGTAAGCAAACTGATAATTACCTGTTGTAATTGCAGGAGCAATTGCACCAGAGTATGCTCTAACAGTAAATACCGTAGGAACTGGTGAACCAACTGCCCAAGTAACACTTGCAACAGTATCAGCACCAAATAAAAACAATTGTGTTGTACCAGCTGCAGGTAATGCTGGTGTAGCAGTAGCAGCCGGAGGTAATGAAGTTGGAGTAAATTCATATGCTCCTAAATCTACCGTTCCGCTTGGTATATTAATGCTACGTGCGGCACCATTAATATCGGTAGTAATTGTTCCTTGCGGTAAGGCACGTCCGTTAACACTCCACGAAGCCGAATCGGCTGCATTAGGCATTAAGTTTAAATCGCTGGTAAAGCCCGGACGATAAGATATAGATTGTGCATCGCGGGTTGCATTTTTCCATGCCAACATATTATATGATGTGTTAGGAACACTTGTTTGCACTGTGTATGCAGGAGTTGATGCATAGTAATTATTATAATCACTTGCGCAATAAGCTGGGTTATATACGTAGTATCCATAACCTCCACCTGAGTTACTTACAATATTGTTGTAAAATCTGTTATTAGCGTATGATGCAGTATTGTAGAATAAATATACCGAATATGAATATGATGCAGCTCCATACAAATGAATGCTATTACCATAAAAATATTGCCAGTTACTGTATAAACTATAAATACCATACGAACTGGTATTTGCGCCATTAACACTAATACTATTGTTTGTTACCCAAGTAGGATAAGCAGAAACACCATCACAATTAGATTGGAATATACCTGCACCACCATTAATAATGGTTATTTTGTTTGCATTGATATTACCACGTTGTGAGTATGTTGCATAGATACCGATGTAGCCATTAAAGCTGGTATTTGATGTAATTACACAATTGCGGAAAGTGTACAATATTTGAGTATTGATTACAGCACCTGCGTAATATTGATTTTCAAAAGTATCTACAGCAAAGTTATTATACATCATAAAATTGGTAGTAGTTGTTGATTCGAAGTTGATACCTATTGAACCATTAATCAACTTTGAAGAGGTGAGAGAAACATAATCAAACCTACCACCTGTTGCAGCAACAATAGCCAAATCGCCTGAAGTAGATAGCGTATTAACACCAATTAAATTACAATTATGAATCGAATCTTGTGCTGCACTATTTGCAAATGCAATTACGGTACCCATGTTTGCAATACTTGTAGCACGAATGGTCATATGTTTAAAACGAACATACGTTGCACCATTTAATTTTACTACATAGTTATCGGTAGTTGTTGATGCCCCATAACGTAAATCAACACTATATTTATTTCCGTTTTCGGCTTGGAAAGTAACTGTATTGGTAGCCGATACACCTGCAATTGCATTCAATGCAATTTGTTCGTTATAAATACCTGGCCTTACGTTAAACACAACTGGCCCCGAAACGCCTGCAACATTAAGTGCAGAAGCAGCATCAGTAAAGTTAATAAAATCAGGAGTTGTACCACCAATGGTGTAAACTCCAATTAATGATGTAGATATAACACGTTGTGCGGTATCATTATTCATGTTTACATCAGTAACGTTGTTTGGCAATTGCGTATAAACTCTTAAGCGGCTAAACCCTTGTGGAATGGTAACTGTAAATGCAATATTTGCAGTATCGCATGGCATTAACGAACCCGACCAATTAACTGTTTGAGGAACTCCATTATTAAAGCTATACTTAATTGCCGCACTGGTTATAATATTTGCACCAAAGTTACGTAAGCGAATGTTTATTTGACGTGGACCAGATGCAACAGGCAATGCTAATGGATGAATATACTCAACTCCAATATCGTTTTGTATACCTAATATTTCGTATGCACCCATATCAGGTACTACATTACGAATTACACCATTAACATCTGTAGGCACGGTAGTCATAATCATACCATTGTTACACTCATCAGTAATTTGTAAGTTACTATCGTTTAAGAATGTAGTTGGCTTGAATATTGAATTTGCATTTCCACCATTAATATTTTTAAATGTAGCAGGATATCTGGTTGCTGTATAATACATCAAACCACCTGTTGTATCTAACTTGTAAAAATGATTATAGTTAAATGTATCAATACCTGTTATTGTGGTTGAGTAAAACACATGACCACTACCGGCAACAGTACGTGCAAATATATTATTAACAATACTTATAGAAGTACCACTAGCATATTGCAATGCCGCGTAATTAGTAATTGAGTTTTGATTAGTCATATTAACACTGTTATGATGAATCATCCAGCGGGTATTAGCTGAAAGATAAATACCATAAGCATATTGATATAACATGTTTCCTCCAATAACATTATTAGCCATGATACCTTTACGTGTAGTTGCATTTGATGAACTACTTAGATTGATACCTGCATAACCAAAACCAGTTATGCGGTTACCAATAATTTGAGCTGCATAATCGGCTACAGTAGTGCTTAGTGCAAAAGCATATATACCATAGCCAACACCTGTTGGTATTAATGATATGGTGTTATTGTTGATTCTAATGTTCTCTTGATAACCTGTATAAATTCCTGAGTAATAAATATTGCTCATTGAATTATTAACTATACGGTTACCTAAGCTTGGGGTTCCTGATAAAGCGTAGTTGTAAATACCATAATATCCGCCTGAGATTTCGTTTGAATCGATAGTAATACTATCCATTTTCACATTGGAAATACTGTATTGTGATGACGACAAAATGATACCACTGTAGTTAGTGCTTGTTGCATATTGTCCGGAAGGACTAAGTTGCAGTATGCGGCATGATTTGATGGTATTACAGCGTGTGGTGTTACCAACCATTAATACATTGTAACCATAACCAGAAGTGTAGGCATTGTTTTGAATGGTTAAGTTTTTAAATGAAACATATTTACATCCCATTAAAAACACAACCGATTGGTAGGTGTATGTGGTGTTATCAAAAGAGATAATACGTGTATTTCTATTGCCATCACCGCCATTAAAAGTAACAGTATTGGTTGCTGATGAACCCGTAATATTAAAATCAATAATTACTTGCTCGGTGTACGTTCCTGGATTAACCAAGAACTCAACAGGACCTGCAACACCTGCTGTTCTTAACATACTAATCGCGCTAGCAAAAGTTGGAAAATCAGCAGTTGCACCACCTAAAGTGTAAGTACCCGATAATGGTAAAAATATAGTTGTTTTAACTGTATCGTTTGCAGGGAATGGATCTGCTGAACCGTTAGGTAAATCAACATAAGCAACCAATTGATTAATAGACTGGCTGAAATTACCTTGTTGCAAAGCAGTAAAGCTTATTGATGTGGTATCGCAGGTAGCTAAATTCCCTGTCCAGTTTAAGGAGCGTAGCGGACCATTATTTAGGCGATAATTTACACGTAATGAAGTTAAATTACTTCCACCTGTATTTCTGAACTGCACCCTAATATTTGATAAACCAAAATTAGCTGGTGATGTTGGCCATAATACAGCGGTAGCCTCGGCATCAACACCCGAACTTGGCAACTCATCAGCCCCAATATCAGGAGGAGTTGAGCGCAAATCGCCATGAATATCGCGTGTTACAACTGTATTAGGATAACCATTAATACAACGGTTGCTAATTGTTAAAACTGTATCATTAGTAAAACCAGGTGCACGGTACATGTTGCCCGAGCCCATTGTATATAATGTACGCGGATATAATGTTGTACCATTTAAGTAAGCAATACCGTTAACAGAATCTGCGGGTAATACATATAAAATGTTTGAATTAAAAGTATCAAGTACATAACCATAGGTGTAAATGGCCTCGCCACTACCCGAAACTGTGCGGGCAAAAATATTATTTACTACACTTAAATTGCTGCAATAGTAAGCGTACAAAGGCGATTCGTAGGTTGATGTAGCAGCGTAATTATGGTTAACTGAGTTGTGGTAAACCATCCAATAATTTGAATAATTCATGCTAATACCAATTGAACCCATTTGATTAAAACCGCCACCAATCATGTTGTTTGCGATTAATGATTTTGCCTGAGCCAATCCACTTGTACTTTGTATGTTTATACCATACATAGTAGCGTTAGTAATTTTATTTTCAGTAACTCGACAAATATCGGATGCACTCACTGGCGTTACGTAATTTAATGCAATACCACAGTTTAAATTCGCGTTTATGTAACGGTTATTAATTGTATTGCCAGATATTACCACGTTGCGCAAAGAGTTTACATCAATTGCTCTATCGCAATATAATACTGAGTTGCCGCGGTATTGATGCCCGCCAGATGAACCATTTGCTATGGTATAGATACCACAAGTGGCCGATAAAATTGTATTTGAGTCTAATGTTAAATTTTCAATATTTGCACCAAGAGGTGAGCCTGATTGGCTTCCAGCTACAACCACGCCCATAAAATTAAACGTTCCCGTATTTCCGTTTATAGGAGCTGTAATTTCTATCCTACATTTTTTTATGGTATTATTATCAGCCGAGTTGGTAATATATACAGGCCATGCATAAGTTGTACCACTACCTTGTATAGTAAGGTTTTGGAATGTAACATAATCGGCAGCACTTATTTGTACCGTATGACGTGCACCTGTAAGATAGGCTCCGTATGTTAGTACACAATTAGCAATACCAGAACCATTAAAGGTAACCGTGTTTGTTGATGAAGCACCTAGAATTTCATTTAAAATATTTACTTGCTCATAATATGTACCAGGTAATACATTAAATACAACTGGGCCACATAAGCCATTTACCTGAATTGCATTTACAGCAGCAGCGAACGAATTATAACTTCCCCCACTACCAATAGTATATGTTCCACCCATACCGGCACTACCACTCCAATATGCTGTATCGTTTCTTCTTACTGTATCTACTGCGCTATTTGGGTTTGATGTCCAAGCTTTAATTGAAACTGGCGTGTTGGTAAAGTTATAATTACCGATAGTTACATTTTTACTATTTCCGTTGGTGCTACCTAATGTATCAATTGCACCAATATACATAAAAGGTGTTTGTATAACATTATTAACCGACCAATTAACAGTTAAGTTACCAATTGCATTTGAACCATAATTGGCAACTTGCACAGATACTGGTTGGCTTCCTGTACAAAACTTAGTTTGTAAGTTTAAAAATGCAGCTACACCTGCATCATTATAAGCTTTTGTATTTAACAATTCTGCTCCAACTGTAAATGTTGGTTCGGTATTAAAGTTTTTGCGCACTCTAATCCAATCAACTGAAATACTACCTCCACCAGAACATAATAAACCAAATGAACTATTGGTGGTTGGTGTTAAGGTATAACTTGTACTGGTACTGGTATACGTGCCATTTCCTGGCCATGTTGCTTTAAATACGCTTGAGCTAATCCAAGCTAACGACCAAACACCAACACCTGTAGTCATAGTGTTGTTGGTAAAGTTACCAGCGTATACATTACATCCTGATGACATAGATGACAAATTCATGGTACCATTACTAAACATGGTTACACCATTTGATGTAGTTGCTGCTTGTGCCTGACCTAAACAAGGGTACGTTCCGCTTAGCGAAGTAACATTCATCTCGGTTTTATTGGGTGCAGGAAATGCTGCCGCACTGTACAATATCATTGATGATGATGCATTCATAGAAATAACACCGCTACCTACAGAAAACGAACCCGATTGTGAAGGATAAGTCCATTTAGTGGTATTAAGTGTTGAACCTAAAAAATCATCAAACAATAAAAAGGTAGAATCGCCATTACTTTTTGCCGTTGCACTTGTACTACCATACTGCATGAATATACGCACGTTGCCAAAACTTGCCAGATTTTTTACCTTAACCCAAATTACTGTTGATGCAGTGTTCATGCCACTTTCAATCCAATAAGGTAAGGTGTTGCAAAGCGTGTCGGTAAAACGAATATCGTTTCCTGATGCTTGCATTTTGCCTGCCGAAACAAGTGTAGCCGTATTTACGGTTAACTTTACTTGCGCATCAGTAACTGCTGCATTTGCGTTGTTAATAGTAAGTGGGAGTGAATAATTAAATCCCGGAAGTGGGCACTGTGCCGAGGCATTAAAATAGAACATTACTGAGCATACTATTGCGAGTAATGCTTTAAAGTTTGACTTCATATAAAAAAATTGAGGCCGCAATGTAACATAGCGGCCTCATTTTTTTATGCTTATGACATAAATTAAGTTTTTTTTAAATAATAAATCTCTTAGTTATCAGTTGCAACTTTGGGCTGACGCTTAGAACCTTTGTAAAGTTCGAATTTGTAGTACTTACACTCTAACGGACCATTAAATAAAGTTAGGCGTTGACTAGCTGCCAAACCTACCTTTTTTAATGCACTTACGTTAGATGAAATAATCCAAGCGGTGTAGCCATCAAAATCTTGTTTTAGCTTATCCCCTATTTCTTTGTAAAAAGGGCCAATTTCTTCAATAGGTAAACGCTCGCCATAAGGCGGATTCATTACCACTAAACCAGCCACACCTTGTGGTGGCTTAACTTCTTCAAAACGTTTGTTGCTCAATCTAATATCTTCATCCAACCCTGCACGAGTGGCATTTGCTCTTGCAATTTCAATGGCTTTAAAGGTTTTATCACTTCCAATAAAAACAGTATCGGTTTCTCTAATATTAGCCCTCGCTTCAGCCACAATGGATTCCCACAATTTACGGTCGTAATTTTTCCAATGCATAAAGCCAAAACGCTTTTTAAATAAACCAGGAGCTATATTTTTAGCATATAAAGCGGCTTCAATTAAAATAGTACCACTACCACACATTGGGTCTACAAAGGCACCTTTGCCATCCCAACCTGTAAGCATAATCATTCCAGCTGCAGTTACCTCATTAATTGGAGCTAAGGTTTGCTCGGTACGATACCCTCTTCTGTGCAAGCTTTCGGCCGAACTATCAAACGATATACTTACCTCATCGCGTACAATATGCACCGCAATACTTAAATGAGGGTCGGCAATATCTACACTTGGCCTACGGCCAAATTTATCTCTAAACCTATCAACTATCGCATCTTTGGTTTTTTGCGAAACAAACTGCGAGTGATTAAAATAATCGGTACTTAAACTGGTATGTACAGCCAAAGTGCCATCCACATCAAGGTATGTTTCCCAATCAATTCGTCTAATTTCTTCGTATAAATCGCGCTCGTTGCGCGCCTTAAACTTAACAAACGGAACCAGCACTTTAAGGGCAGTACGCGTGCACAAATTGGCCCGATACATAACGCCTAAATCGCCTGTAAAACTTACGGCCCTGTTGTGTTTTTCTACATCGGTAGCGCCAATATTAAGCAGCTCGTTTACCAACACAGGCTCTAAATATTGCTGTGTGGTGGCCACCATGTTAAATGTTTTTTGCTGAAAAGAATACATAAATATAGGCAACAAATGTAACCTAAATATAGATAGGTATTATATTCGCGGCAGTTATTTAAACTTCAATATGAATATTTTACTAATTGGTTCGGGCGGACGTGAGCATGCATTTGCATATAAATTAACCCAAAGTACACTTTGTGATAAGCTTTTTATTGCACCCGGAAATGCAGGAACAGCAAAGCATGGAACCAATGTAGCACTTAACCCGCTTGATTTTGCAGCTGTAGGCGATTTTTGCTTAGCACATCAAATTGGGCTATTAATTGTTGGCCCCGAAGAACCTTTAGTAAAAGGCATGCGCGATTACTTTATGGCCAACGAAGCGCTAAAAAATATTCCGTTTGTTGGCCCAGCGCAAGATGGTGCACAAATGGAAGGAAGTAAAGATTGGAGTAAAGCCTTTATGGCCAAATATCACATTCCAACGGCTGCCTATAAAACCTTTACGGCAAAAAATTTAGAAGAAGGCATAACCTACATTAAAAATCACAGCTTGCCAATTGTATTAAAAGCTGATGGTTTAGCAGCTGGTAAAGGTGTATTAATTATTGATAACCACGAAGAAGCAGTTACCGAACTAAAAGCCATGATTAACGAACTTAAGTTTGGCGATGCCAGCAGCAAGGTTGTTATTGAAGAGTTTTTAACGGGTATTGAGCTTTCGGTATTTGTGGTTACCGATGGTAAAAACTATAAAATTTTACCCAGTGCCAAAGATTACAAACGCATTGGCGAAGGCGATACGGGTTTAAATACAGGCGGTATGGGCGCTGTTAGTCCGGTACCATTTGCTGATGATGCTTTTATACAAAAAGTAGAAGAACGCGTTATTAAACCTACCATATTTGGCTTACAACAAGAAGGTATTAACTACGCTGGTTTTATTTTTATTGGGTTGATGAACAACAATGGAGAACCTATGGTAATTGAATACAATAGCCGTATGGGCGACCCTGAAACGGAAGTGGTATTACCGCGCATTGAAAGTGATTTTACCGAACTAATGCTAGCTACTGCTACCGAAAACTTACATCAATACAACTTAAAAATATCAAGCCAAACGGCAGTAACAGTAATGTTAGTAGCCCAAGGCTACCCGGGAGATTACACCAAAGGACAAGTAATGACTGGCTTTGAAAACACCAGCAATTCCTTGTTGTTTCATGCAGGAACAAAGCAAAACGAAGCAGGCGAAATTGTAACCAATGGAGGCCGTATATTGGCTATTACCTCGTTTGGTGATAATGTGAAAGAAGCCGTAACCAACTCGTTTGCCAATGCCGAAAAAATAAACTACGAAGGCAAATATTACCGTAAAGATATTGGGTACGAGTTTATTTAATTAGCTGTGCTTTTGGTTATCTAAAAGGTTAGTTAAGTTCCAATCAACCTTGTGTGTAAATTCTTGCTGCCTAAATTTACAGGTATTTATTTGGCAAATTTTGCACGAGAAAGGTAAACAAGGATCTGGGTGTATAAAGAACTCAACCCTGTGGTGAAATTTATCGGTAATTAAAGTTTCGATATTTTTTAACTCTTCATGCGAGGTAAGTAAATCATCGTACCAAGGTAGTGTAATGTGGCAATCCATGTGATAGCTTGAGCCATATTGTTGCACCCTTAAATTATGAATATCAATCCAGTTTTGTTTGCGGTGCGTATTAAGCACTTCTACCACTTGCTTAAGTGTTTCTTCATCGGCTTCATCCATCAACCCAGCTAGTGCTTTGCGCAATAATTGATAGCCCGTGTAAATAATTATCAACCCAAAAACAATGGCAAAAACACTATCTAAAATATAAATGTGAGTAAAGTAAATAACCACTACTCCAGCAACCAAACCAACGCTACTCCAAGTATCACTTAATAAATGTTTACCATCGGCTTCTAACGTTATTGATTTATATTTTTTACCAACGGCAATTAAATATCTGCCCAAAAAGAAATTTATTAAACCGGCTAATGCAGCCAATGCAGCACCAAAATCTAACCGATGTACTTCGGGCGGATGAATAATATTGGAAATAGATTTTACGATAATAATTAAACCCGCAATTAGAATTAAACCTCCTTCAAACCCAGCCGAAATAAATTCAATTTTGCCATGTCCGTATGGGTGGTCGGCATCTTTGGGTTTAGCGGCTAAATGCAAGCTATACAAAGCAAATGCGCCTGCAGTAATATTAATAATAGACTCTAAAGCATCACTTAAAATAGCATTTGAGTGCGTTACAAAGTAAGCTGTAAATTTTAACACCATAACCAACACACCTATGGCTAGCACGCGCTGCATGGCTTTGGTTTGTATTTGGGTTGATTTTTCCACGCATCAAACATAAAAAAAGGCACTCGGTATTACACGAGTGCCTTTGTATTTATTTTTAGTTAAGTAATACTTACTCAACAATCATTTTACGAGTAACTTTAAAATCACCTGCTTCTACAGTGTATAAGTATATACCTGCTTTTACATTGTTTAATTCAATGTTTAAGTTGTTTACACCAACTGCATTATTTTTAAATGTGTTGTTGTATACGTTTTGACCAACAATATTAACAATGCTAACTTTTACATCAGTAGCACGAGTTAACTTAACAGGAATAGTAGTTGCACTGTTGAATGGATTAGGGAAGTTTTGATCGATAGTAAATAAATCGTTAGCACGCTCAGCAAAACCAATTGTACCATTTAACACTTGCTCAACCGGAACACCCATGTAGTAAATATCAAACATTTCTGATGGATCAGTAATGGTTGAACCTGGGTTACCTTTGTTTAAGTAGCTAATGTGTAATTTACCATCAGTAATATTTCTAGCCATGTTTGGATATGCCTCTTCGCGGTTAAAGCTTAACCAAGCTGTAACGTTAGTTGGGTACGACCAAGTTGCACCGCTATCTTCAGTATAAGTTACAAATACATCGCGGAAGTTATTATCTTGACCAGTAACATCGGTTGGAGTTAATGCTGAGTAAGATAAGAAAATACGACCTTGAGCATCAACACCTGCACTTGGCCAAGTAGAGTTTGAAACACCATAACGGTTAGCTGCATCAAAAGATGTTGCACCAATAGCAGAATCGTTTACTGTAGGACCAACAGCAGTTGCAATAATGCGTAAACCTGAATCTGGAGTATACTCGTTCCAGTACATAATACCATCATTTACACCACCAATTTGACGAGCCCATGAGAAAGTATATGAACCATCGCCCATAATACTATCGCTTACACGCGCAATGCCACTAAAAATATGTGCTTTACCGTTTGCATCAACAGTAACGTTTACACTACCGTTGTTAACAGTACGAGATTTCAAAGTATCTCTATCAAACACAAAAGTTGAAGGGAATGAATCTAAAATAGTGCGGTTCCAAGTTGTACCATTATCGTTTGATTTCCATAAAACTAAACTATTAAATGTACCACCTACTAAAACAGCTACGTTATTACCATTTGCATCCATAGCGTAGTTATCGCTCGAACCTTCTTGTAATAATGTGCTATCGTAGCCAGGTAAAGTAATAGCTTCTTCTGTCCAAGTACTAGTTGTAAAGTTGTAACGTGAGTAAACTAAAGGAGCGCGAACACCGCTTTTAACAATATAGTTAGGTTGGTTAGCTGATGAATCTTGGTAGCTTGCCAACACAATTAAATAGTTACCACTAACGGCAGTACGTGGCCATAATTGGCTAGTAGTATTTGCTGGTGGAACAAATAATGCTGTTGAGGTAAAACTTGTGCTACCAATACCGGTGTTACGGTTTAATACTAATCCGCTTGAGCGACCACTTGTATCAACACGGTGCGAAACAATAATTTCGCTATTATCAGGTGCAGCAATAATAGCAGGGAAACCAGCTCTAAATGGCTCAATTCTGTTTGCATTTGGAGTTGAAGTCCATTGTGTTCCGTTAAAGTGATTGTATCCAGAACCACGACTTAAATAACCGTTAGTTGAGTTATCAGATGAAGCAGTCCAGGTTAACGAAATTTTACCATCAGGGTATGCAATAATTCTGCGGTAAGGCGATAAATTGGTTTGATTGATAATGTGTGTTTTACCAACAACTGTATTTAACGTGTAGGCCTTTTTGTTTAAAGTACCTGTTGGTTTGTTTACCACAACGCTAGAGTTTAAATCAAGTGTTGCATCTTTTTTTACCGTATGGTTTGTATGCGGTAATGAGGTACCACGTTGTGGCACTTGTGCATTAGCTGCTAAACTCGCAGCCAAGAGGCCTAGTAAGTAAATTTTTCTCATTCGTTAATTGTATTAAGTTAATATTAAGGTTTTCTAAAAAATCAAATGTATAAAGTTTTTTCCTTTTCTAAAGTAAAAAAATCAACACATTAAGTTTGTGTTAAAACAAATGCAATTGGTTTTAAATGAAGTGTATCACAACATAACATTTGGTTGCATGAGTTAGTTTTCAACAAGTGTTACTATTCACAAGGCTTTGAAGTAAATTAGCCAACTGTTATTTATACTTACACATGCCGCAATTTTCGCATTTACACGTTCATACACAATTCTCCTTACTTGATGGGGCTGCCGAAATAAGCAAACTATACAAAAAAGCTGTTGCTGATAACATGCCGGGCCTGGCCATTACCGATCATGGTAACATGTTTGGCGCGTTTAAGTTTGTGGCCGAAGCATACAAACATAAAGGCCCCGATGGTAAGCCATTGGTAAAACCAATTGTAGGTTGCGAGTTTTATGTGGTAGCCGATAGGCATAAAAAAACTTTTACTAAAGAGGATAAAGACAAACGTTTTCATCAACTGTTATTGGCCAAAAACGAAGAGGGTTATCGTAACTTAACCAAGTTGTGCTCTTTAGGTTTTATTGATGGCATGTACAGTAAATACCCTCGTATTGATAAAGAACTCATCTTAAAATATCACAAAGGATTAATTGCAACCACTTGCTGCATTGGCGCTATGGTACCTAAAGCCATTTTGCGCAATGGCGAAGATGAAGGTGAAAAAGAATTTAAATGGTGGCTTGATTTATTTGGAGATGATTATTACGTAGAATTACAACGACACGATATACCCGAGCAAAATAAAGTAAACGAAGTATTGCTAAAATTTGCGGCCAAACACAATGTGCCAGTTATTGCCTCAAACGATTCGCACTATGTAGACCAAGCCGATGCCAATGCACACGATATTTTACTTTGTATAAATACGGGCGAAAAGCAAAGCACACCAACCATGAAAGAGTTTAGTGATGATGAATCTTTTTCGAAAGGAAAACGATTTGCCTTTGCTAACGATCAATTTTACTTCAAAAAAACAGAAGAGATGGGTAAGCTCTTCAGCGATATTCCACAAGCTATTGATAACACCAATATGATTGTAGATAAGGTGGAGTTGCTGGATTTAAAGCGCGATATTTTGCTACCCAATTTCCCTATGCCTGCCGGGTTTGATACCCAAATGGATTATTTGGAGCACTTAACTTGGACAGGAGCAAAAGAGCGTTATATTGATATTACTCCCGAGATAGATGAGCGTTTAAAATTTGAACTGCATACCATCCGTACCATGGGATTTGCCGGTTACTTTTTAATTGTATCCGACTTTATTAAAGCAGGCCGAGACATGGGTGTATTTATTGGCCCAGGACGTGGTTCGGCTGCAGGTAGTGTGGTAGCTTATTGTATTGGTATTACTAATATCGACCCCATAAAATATCAACTCCTTTTTGAACGTTTCTTAAATCCAGATCGTAAATCAATGCCCGATATTGATACCGATTTTGACGATGAAGGACGACAACGCGTAATTGATTATGTGGTTGAAAAATACGGAAAAAATCAAGTTGCGCAAATTGTTACTTATGGCAGTATGGCTGCTAAAATGAGTATTAAGGATGTGGCCCGTGTACTTGATTTACCTTTACAAGACAGTAATATGCTGGCCAAACTTGTACCCGATAAACCTGGCATATCGTTAAACCGTGTATTAACTGCACCCATTGATGGTGATAAAAGTTTAAAGGAAAAAGAAGGCCTGGTTTCTGAAGATATTGAAAATGTAAAAAAACTACGCGAGTATCATCAAGGTAATGATGATAAAGCTAAGGTTTTAAAAGAAGCACTTATCTTAGAAGGTTCTGTTCGTGGTACAGGTGTGCATGCCGCAGGTATCATCATTGCTCCTAGCGATTTAACAGATTTAATTCCGATGGCAGTTGCCAAAGATTCGGATTTGTTATTAACCCAATATGATGGAAAAGTAATTGAAGATGCAGGTGTAATTAAAATGGACTTTTTAGGTTTAAAAAACTTAACCATTATACGCGATGCACTGCGCTTAATTAAACAAAATCATGGTGTTGATTTAGATATTGACACCATACCATTAGACGATAAAGAAACATTAGATTTATTTGCACGTGGCGAAACCAACGGTACTTTTCAGTTTGAAAGTGCGGGCATGCAAAAGTATTTAAAGGAACTTAAGCCCGATAGGTTTGAGGATTTAATTGCCATGAATGCCTTATATCGTCCGGGACCATTGGCCTACATTCCTAACTTTATTAACCGTAAACACGGTAAAGAAGAAGTAGTGTATGATGTGGCCGACATGGAAGAGCACTTAAAAGATACTTATGGTATTACCGTGTATCAAGAGCAGGTGATGTTACTGTCGCAAAAGTTGGCCAACTTTACCAAAGGTGATGCCGATGTGTTGCGTAAAGCCATGGGTAAAAAAGACCGTAAAACACTTGATAAACTTAAACCGCAGTTTATAGAAGGTGCATCGGCCAAAGGACACGATCCTAAAGTTTTAGAAAAAATATGGACCGATTGGGAAGCATTTGCTTCTTATGCATTTAATAAATCTCACTCTACTTGCTATGCATTTGTGGCCTTTCAAACAGGCTACTTAAAAGCACATTACCCAGGCGAGTACATGAGCGCTTTACTTACCAATAACCAAAGTAATATTGATAAAGTTACTTTTTTTATGGAAGAGTGTAAGCGTATGGGCATAAATGTTTTGGGCCCCGATGTAAATGAATCGCAAGTGAATTTTGCCGTAAATAAAAATGGTGAAATTCGTTTTGGTTTGGGTGCTATTAAAGGGGTGGGCGAAGCAGCTGTATACGAGTTAATAGCCGAGCGTGATGCCAATGGCCCCTTCTCTTCTATTTTTGATTTAACCAAACGCGTAAGTTCACGCTCGGTAAACAAAAAAACATTAGAAGGCTTAGCATTTGCTGGTGCTTTTGATAGTTTCCCCAATGTACACCGCGCGCAATATTTTCATCCCGAGGAAGGTGATGAACCAAATTTATTAGAGAAAGCCATTAGGTATGCCAATAATGCTGCTGCCAACGAAAATGCCAATCAACAATCATTGTTTGGTGGCACTACTACTGTTGCATTAGCCGAACCAACGGTACCGCAATGCGAGCCTTGGGGCTTAATGAAAAAACTACACAAAGAAAAAGAAGTAGTGGGCATGTATCTAAGTGGACACCCACTTGATGATTATAAAATTGAATTTGACAATTTTGTAAATGCCGAAATTTCCACTGTTGAAGACAAGAAAAATGTAGAGCAAACAATTGCCGGTGTGGTAATTGATTGCTACGAAAAAGTAAGTCAGAAAAACAATAAACCATACGGAGGTTTTACCATTGAAGATTACAGCGGCTCGCTTAAAATTATGATGTGGAGCGAAGACTACCTTAAATACAGACATTTAATAAGTGTTGGCCAAATGCTTTATTTAAAAGGGGTAATGAAACCACGTTTTAATAGCGAAGACCAATTTGAATTTAAGGTAAACAGCATGATGCTATTGGCTGATGTGCGCGAAAAAATGTTAACCAACATACAAATTACCTTAAAAACCGAACGCATACAGCAAGGCTTTTTACAAGAGTTTTATCAGTTACTTGACCACAGCAAAGGCAACGCCTTGGTAAAGTTAAATGTGATTGATGAAGATCAAAAAATATTTGTCTCTGCCACATCGCGTAGGTTTAAAATTAACTTTGATAATGATACCATGAAACGCTTTGCCGAAATGGAATTAGACTACAAAGTAAATGTGTAACTAGTCTTACTATTATTTTCATTGCATTATTATGGGTTGATTTGTTTTTACATCGTACAAAGTTGTTACCCTTAATTGATAATAAGCTTGCCAATAAGTGGCAATTGCATTCAAATAACTTTGTTTAGTTTGCAGTTGTTGGCTTTGCGCAAGTAACAAATCGGTGTAAGTAATTTTACCTACTTGGTATTTATTAAAACTAATTACATATCTGCGTTGTGCAATACTATCGGCAAATTGGGCATTGCTTATTTGTTCTATGGCCACATTATAAGCCTGAATTTGACTCATCACCTCATTTGTAACACGTTGTTCTAATTGTTGGAGTTGTAAGTTTTGGTTTTGTAACTGATACGCTGCTATTTTTAAACTTGCTGAATTAGCTCCAGAACTAAATAAAGGGACTGCAATACCAATAGTTGCATTTTGTTGGGTTAGCACATTTTGATAAGCACTATTTAATATAGGTGCCGATTGATTGCTACCATAACCTGCAATTAAATTTAAGTTTGGCAAACGATTAAATTTAGCACGCTTTAACGCAGCTTCGTTTTGGAGTTTTGCAAGTTTTTGCTGCTCGTATTCGGGGCTATTACTTTTATATGCGGCAATTAACGTTGTAACGATACCGTCTGTTAAGTTAATTTGTTCAGTTGTAAGCGGTATAGCCGCATAAAGTACTAATTCAGATTCTATAGAAATTGCCAGTAGATTGCAAAATTTTTGTTTAAGCAACTTGTAGTTCTCTAACGCTTGTTTCAATTGTTGAGTAGTTTTTATCTGCTCCAATACTATTTGCAAGTATTCTTCTTCGCCTATTTTCCCCAAATCCAACTTTAATTTGGCTGTTTGCAAGAGTGTATCTGTGTTTGATTTAAGAGCTCGCAATAGTTTAACATTTTGCTGTGTTTGCAGCAATGTATGGTATTGGTTAGTGACCTCCAACGCCAATTGCTCTTGTTGTTTAGCAAATAGTTTCGTGCCAACTACCTTATTTACCTTGGCAATTTTTTGATTAAACGCAGCTTCATTAAATCTAAATAAAGGTTGATTAAACCCTAGTACAAAAGGTTGTGTGTTATAGTTGGTAGAGCGGTTTCCGCTTAACCTATCAAACCTATTTATATTGCTGCTTGCCGTAAATGTGCCGCCTGTGGCCGCAATTTTTTGGCTTAAACTAATACCTGTTGAGCTGTAAGCTTGCTCAACTGTTGTAAACTTAATTGTACCATCGGGTTGGGTAACACTGGTTATGCTACTGTTGTAACCGGGTAGGTTTGCGTTAAGGTTTATTTGGGGAAACAACGGTGCGCGTTGTAACTTAAAAGTTTGATTTGAAATTTCATAAGTGTTTTTATTAAGAGTTGCTTGTATGCTGTTTTGTTGGGCTAGTGCAATAGCTTGTGGCAATGTAATTGCGGTTTGTGCCTTACACAGAATGGCACTTAGTAGCAGTATTATAAATAGATTAACGTTACGCACTAGTTGTCTTTTTTTACTAAATCTTGCATACCATAAAATTCAATGGCTTTTTGCTTTAGTGGGTTAGTGCTCCACTCTTCCCACTCGGCTGTGTAGGGGTTGTAGCCACACTTTAATGGTTTGCTGTAAATATCCTTTGGGTTTTCTATGTAAGCTCTACAATCGGTACAGATGTAGCGAAACTCGCAATCTTTACATACGTGTATTTTATCTTTATTAATAAACCACAGATCTTTAAATCCGGGCTTTTCAATAGCTTCTGCGAGGGTAGTATCTTTTATATTGCCATAACTTTTTGCCATACTTGGGCAATTTTTTATTTCTCCGTTTACATCTATGCTAATTTTACGGTTTAAGCAAGTGTTGTGTTGTTGGGCTTCCGTGAATAGAGGAACGTTTGCATGTAAATATGGAAGTGAGACTTGACCACAAGATAATGGATAGAAGATGTTCTGTTTGATAAGATAAACACTATTCATGCTACCCTCCTTTAAAACTTTTGAATGGGGGGCGTTATATATTATTAAAACACCTAGTCGATTTTCCAGCCAAATGACACTATCCAAATGCATTAAATAATCAATATCAATGAAATTGCTGGTGATGTTTATGCAAGAAAATTTCGATTCAGATACATAGTTTGATAAATGCTTAAGAATTTTTTCGAACCCGAGTTCATTATTTACATTAACAATCAACTCTAAGTTCTTACATCCCAATTTTTGCAGTTCGGCAAAAGTGATTTGTAAACTTAGAATATTATTTATATCTAGATGAATCACTGCATTGGTTATGATTGACGGAGATTCCCACATTAACTCCATCTTTGGAAATCGATCGTAATCACTTGTTGATAAAAATTGGATTAATTCGTGTTCAGTTAGAAAGTCTATGTATTCATATATTATAGTTTCATTATCTATCCCATAATGCGATATGATATTTTCGAAATTTGAATTTTCTAATTCTGTAAGCAAATCATATAAATCATTCGGTATTGGGTAATACAACTCCCTCTGCAAATCACAAATAATACTATTAAGATACCCTTTGATTGGAATACAATTACTAAACAGTTTCGGTGTTTTTGTTAAAGGATAATTTTTCATGATCAATTAATCTCACTATTGGCTTATAATATGGATATACAACTTTGTATTTTGTATTGTAGTGTTTACTGGTTGTTAGGTACATGAGTTTAGTTCCCCCATGCTCCTTTGATTTAGTTTTCATGATTTTCTGCTTCTCTTATTAAATGTATGGCAATGTCCTTCTCTATGGAGTAATTTAATGGCCATGTCAAAGATGAAAACATCCCAACTGGATTTATCTCTAAAAAATAGTATTCATCATTAAGCGAATAAATCAAATCAATTGAACCAGTGTTTAGTAAGAGTTTTTTCATTAAAGAGTCTAATTTTTGTTCAATTTCACATGGGAGGTTATATGGTACACATCGGTTAGGTTTCTCGTATCTATATTTTCTGTAGTCAATTTCCGTTTGTTCATCGGCCTGAGAAAATATGGCCATTGAATAGAATTTGCCATAATAATAAAAGCTTCTAATTTCATATTTCTTTTCAACTAATTCTTGGAAAAGAGAGGGCTGAAATGAATTTTCTAAATTTAACAAATCGTTCTCCTTCACAAGAGCTGTATATCTGCTATATTGCTGATAGGGGTAAAGGCTGACCGTATCGATTGCTTTATTAACTATTCTATTGTTATTTCTTGCATAAAAGTTAAGTACTTCCATGAGATTATCTGTAATTAGTGAATTTGGTATGATTAAACCTAAATTCCGGGCACTATATAAGTTAAAAAGCTTATTAGTAAAATTATCTCTAAATTTATTAACCGACCGTTCCTCAATTAGATCGTTTGCGAAGGTTGTTATAGTCCTAAACTCACATTTTTCAATATCATTAGTTGATTGTTTTTGAAAATCAAAGGTAATTGGCAAACTCCTTCTATTCCAGTAGATTAAAAATCTAGTAAACTTAATATCTGATAGATTTAGGTTAACCTGAGTGTTGGAAATCTCAATTGATTGAAAGGAAAATTGTGTTTGAGACTCATTTATTAGTTTATACTCAGCATTAAAATAGTCCAACCAATCAATTATTTTTTCTAAAGAGGGATCATGCTCCTCGATGTTTATTAATATCATTTATCATACGGGATTTTACCTTCATTCAGCCATTCCACATATTCATTAGGTAAGATATAGTTTTCAATTAGAGCTGTTTGCCAGAGCGGAGGTAGTCCAATTGCTGCTCTTCTTTTATCAACTTGTTTAATATTATCTATTTTTATAATTACAAAAGTATTACTTACTGTTTTTTTTAGAATAGTGCCGTAGTTATCTAATGGTTCAAGATTTGAGCTTGTTTCATTATAGCTCCAATTAAATAAGTAATCCGTCAATGATGCGTATTCAAATGGAGAGACTTTCCCACTTTTTAAGGCCGAATCAAGTATTTGTTTTTCAATATTATTATGTCGTAGTAAAAAATAAAATAAACTCATTGTGTACTGACCAACATCATTCTCATCGGGAAAATGATACTTTTCAATTAAGTCAATAAGCACTGGCCTTGCAAATGCCGAATCGTATTGTTTGGCCAACATGTAATTCTGCTTAAGATTGTCATTAATTGAATTAATTTGATTTCTAAAAAACAAATCGTTAAAAAAAACATGTTCAATATTAAAAAGATCTCTATCATTAATATGCTTAGAAACAAATGTCAAATAGCAGCTATCTTCATTAATCAATGATTGTATAGAATTAAAATCTACCGTATCATTTCTCAAGTCATTATTTATAAAACTCATCCTAACGCCATATTTTTCAATTATAGTTTGCGTGGTTCGGATAATATTTTCGGTGTCATTCAATCCGTGATAACATTTTAGTTTTAGAAGATGATTTCTGTATTTATTAATATTGAGAACATCAATAGATTTAAGTTTGATTAAAGCGTCTTTATGTTTTTTCTTGAATATCAAAAGCTCAGCTTCATTTGATAATTCATATGTTTTACGAAGTTCTGGGGGGAGATTCATGAACTGCTGTGCAATCGTTACATTTATGCAGTTTAGTACAAATAAAATAAGTAATATTAGTCTTGTCATGATACTATATAACATGACGATACTTACATATAGGTATCGCCATATAACTTAAGAGATTAACTCGGGTTCAAAAGCTTCAATAATAACAGCAGTGA